>NZ_BAAHXB010000071.1:0-29391 GCF_054657215.1 Endothiovibrio diazotrophicus | reverse complement strand
CCACGTTACCACGCAGAGCGTGGTAACGAGGACCGAGGACCACCCCTGGTTACCACGCTCCGCGTGGTAACCCGGCCTCTCGGTTGGCAGCGGCGCGTCCCTCCGGACGCTCCGCGTCGGCCGTCCATGCCGGGTGATGTGCCGCGGCTTCGGGGCTGCACCCCGATCCGGCTTGGGATGCGACGCGGAGCGTCGAAGAGCAGAGCGTTACCACGCAACGTCACGTTACCACGCAGAGCGTGGTAACGAGGACCACCCCTGGTTACCACGCTCTGCGTGGTAACCCGGCCTTTCGGTCGGCAGCGGCGCGTCCCTCCGGACGCTCCGCGTTGGCCGTCCATGCCGGGTGATGTGCCGTGGCTTCGGGGCTGCACCCCGATCCGGCTTGGGATGCGACGCGGAGCGTCGAAGGGCAGAGCGTTACCACGCAGCGTCACGTTACCACGCAGATCGTGGTAACGAGGATTTGCAGGATTTGCAGGATTCACGAGAGGTCGTATGCGTCAGATCGTGCTCGATACCGAAACCACCGGCCTGGAGCCCAAACAGGGGCACCGGATCATCGAGATCGGCTGCGTGGAGATGGTCAACCGCCGCCTTACCGGCAACACCTACCACCAGTACATCAACCCCGAGCGGGAGGTGGATCAGGGGGCGGTCGAGGTCCACGGCATCACCAACGAGATGCTCGCCGACAAGCCCACCTTCCGCGAGATCGCCGCCGAGTTCATGGCCTTCGTCGACGGCGCCGAGCTGGTGATCCACAACGCGCCCTTCGATACCGGCTTCCTCAACCACGAGCTGCGGCGCCTGCGCGCCGAGGGCGGCACGGACTTCGGTACCATCGAGGCGCACTGCGAGGTGACCGACACCCTGGCGCTGGCGCGCAGGATGCACCCCGGGCAGAAGAACAACCTCGACGCCCTGTGCAAGCGCTACGACATCAACAACAGCCACCGCGAACTGCACGGCGCGCTGCTCGACTCCGAGATCCTCGCCGACGTCTACCGGGCGATGACCGGTGGCCAGAAGAAGCTCTCCCTGGACGGGGAGAGCGACGAGGGTGCCGGCGGCGGCGAACAGGTCGCGGCGATCCGCCGCCTCCCCGCCGACCGCCCCCGCCTCAAGGTGGTGCGTGCCTCCGGGGCGGAGCTGGAGGCCCACGCCGGCTATCTGGAGGCGATCGACAAGGCGAGCGGCGGCAACTGTTTGTGGAACCGGGGGTGATCCTCCCCGGAAACTGGAGGCCGGTCGCGCCGATGGGGGTGGAGGCGTGCGGTGTCAGGTCAAAGGCAAAAGGTCAAAGGGAGGAGGAGCCGTGCCAGTCCGATGCCTCGCTTCCCGACCAGTGCGGCGCTGAACAATGGGGGGCGCCAAGCGGAGGTCCTTTAACCTTTTGCCTTTCACCTTTTTCCCGAAAATAATTTCCGCCAGCCATTGTCAAATCCCGGCGCCGGCTCAGGTCGAAACCTCCAGCAGCTCGATCTCGAAGGTCAGCGTTGCGTTGGGAGGGATCACGCCGCCGGCGCCGGACTCGCCGTAGGCCAGCTCCGGCGGGATGGTGAGCTTGCGCCGGCCTCCCACCTTCATCCCCTTCACCCCCTGGTCCCAGCCGGGGATGACGTAGCGGCAGTCGAGGGGGAAGCTGAACGGCTGGTTGCGCTGCACGCTGCTGTCGAAGACGGTGCCGTCCTCCAGCCAGCCGGTGTAGTGGACCACCACGGTGCAGCCGCGGCCGGTGGCCTCGGCGCCGTCGCCCACCGCCAGGTCCTCGATCTTCAGTTCACTCATCGTTCCGTACCTCCGTCACTTCTTCATGGGCCGGCGATTCTCCCACAGCCGGCTTCATCCCTTCCACCCGCGATCTTGAGAATAATGCTCAGGAATGTGGGGCGGGGTGCCTATGGGAAAGTGCGCGGTGTAGTAGAATACTTAACGTTGCGTTAGGAAGTTTCTGAATTGTTGCCCCGTCCGCTGGAGTGGTGGTCATGCTCAGACGTATCGACGTGGATGGTCTGCGGGTCGGCATGTTCGTCTGCCGGCTCGACCGCTCATGGCTGGAGACGCCTTTTTTCCGCCATCGCTTCCTGATCCGCAATCGCAAGCAGCTGGAACAGCTGCGTGCCGCCTGCCGTCAGGTGACCATCGACACCGAGCAGGGGCTCGACCTGCCGCCGGCGGCCAATATCACCGCCGAGGAGCTGGCGCCGGCGCAGCTGTTGGTGGCGGCCACCGAGGAGCAGGCCCACTCCCTCGGTCGTGAGCTGGTCACCGCCGGCGGTGCCCACCGCGAGGCCTCGGGGGTGTTGGAGCAGGTGCTCGACGACGTCCGCCTGGGGCGCGGGGTGGATACCCAACGGACCCGGCAGGTGGTCAAGGGGCTGACCGAAAGCGTGGTGCGCGAGCCCAGCGCGCTGCTCTGTCTCACCCAGCTCAAGACGCGCAGCCGCTACGCCGCCCAGCACTCGGTCAACGTCTGCATCTTCACCCTGGTGTTCGCCCGCCACCTCGGCCTGCCCGGGGAGGTGATGCACGACCTCGGACTGGGGGCGCTGCTGCTCGACGTGGGCAAGGCGCGGATCCCCGTGGAGATCCTCGACAAGCCGGATAAGCTGACCCCGGCGGAGTTTGCCCTGGTCAAACGCCATACCCTATACGGGCGCCGGATCCTGGAGCAGCACGGGGTGAGCGATCTGGTGCTGGAGGTGGTCTCCGACCACCACGAGCGGATCGACGGCAGCGGTTACCCGCGCGGGCTGAAGGGCAAGGAGATCGGTCTCTATGCCCGCATCGTCGGCCTGGTGGACGTCTACGACGCGATCACCAGCGCGCGGGTCTACGGCGACCCGGTCTCCACCCTGGAGGCGATGCGCCTGCTCTATCAGTGGCGTTACCAGCAGTTCGATCACCGGCTGGTGGAGAAATTCATCCAGTGCCTCGGCGTCTACCCCGCCGGCAGCCTGGTGGAGATGGACAGCGGCGAGGTGGGGGTGGTGGTGCGGGTCAACGCCCGCAACCGCACCCGGCCGGTGGTGCGGCTGCTGCTCGACCGCTCGAAACGGCCGTTGGCGGAGGCGCCGCTGGTGGACCTGACCCGGCCGATGGAGGACGGCGCGTCGATGACCATCGGCAAGGTGCTCGACCCCCTTGCCTGGCAGGATCGCCTTGGCGAGATGTGGAACGAGGAGACCCTGGCGGCCAACGTGTGAGGCCGTTAGAATGGTCTCGCGGCCTCCACGGAACGGACTGAGCCCACCTCCTCCGGAATGCCTACCGCGCCACTGGGACGGCGCGCCCGTTCCCCGCTTCGGCGGCCGTACCCGTGGCGGGACCCGATGGTTTCCCCGCGCGACCCCGGCCCCTCCTCTTCCCGTCTATTCGTGAAAAGGACTCCCCGTCCGCGCGCGCGCCGCTCGAAGCGTTCCGAGAGGGGGCGTCTTCCCCGTTCACCGGTTGCGCTGGTGAAGCGGGACGCGATCGTCTATAAGGCAAAACAACCGTGGATCAACGGGATGAAGGAGGAGACACCGCGTGCCGATGGCGCTGGCGTCGGTGGAGGAACTCCTCGGTGAAGTGCCGCATCTTGCCGGCTGGACGGTTCCCGTTTTTGTGTTGTCGAGTTCTTGTCGTATCCCATCCGTGGCGGGAGGGAGACCGTTTTGATAGCAGGTAATCAGATGCAAAGGCAAACGATGCTCCGCCACCTGTCGGTGCGGGGAAAGATCAATCTGGCGCTGGCCGCCTCCTACCTGCTGGTGATGTGCGGAGTGATCGCCTACACCGCGGTGAGCGAATACGGTCTGGTCCACGAACTGGTGCGCGACCAGATGGTGGACACCGCCGACAGCTACTTCGACGGCATCAACACCCTGATGCTCACCGGCAGCATGGGCCAGCGGGAGATCCTGCGCCACAAGGTGCTCTCCCGTCCCGGCATGCTGGAGGCGCGGATCGTCCGCGGCGAGGGGGTGCGCAAGATCTACGGCGACGGCGAGGCGGTGGAGCATGCGGCCGACGACCTCGACCGGCGCGCCCTCGGCGGCGAGGAGATCATCCGCTTCGACGAACGCGACGGCGAAAAGGTGCTGACCGTGCTGCGCCCGTTTCGCGCGAGCACCGACTACCGCGGCACCAACTGCCTGCTCTGCCACCAGGTGCCCGAGGGGACGGTGCTCGGCGCGGTTCGCCTCAGCTACTCCCTGGCCGCGCTGGAGCAGCGCGTCCGCCACAACCTGATCGGCTCCGCGTTGACCCAGCTCGCCCTCTTCGGCGTTGGCCTGGTGACCGTGATGCTGGTGTTGCGGCGGGTGGTGATCCGGCGCATCGAGGGGCTGCGCGGGGTGATCGAGGAGATCGCCCGCGACGCCGACCTGAGCCGCGACATCCCCTGCCGCATCCCTGACGACGAGATCGGCACGATGGTGGAGGCCTTCAACCGGATGATCACCCGCTTCCGCGACGGCATGATCCGGGTCTCCGAGTCGACCCATGAGCTGGCCGAGGTGACCCGCCGGGTCTCCACCATCACCCACCAGACCCTGGAGGGGGCGAAGGCGCAGCGCAGCGAGACCGATCAGGTGGCGCGGGTGATGGACGAGGTCAACACCGCCATGCAGCAGGTGAGCGCCGGGGCGGTGCGGGCGATGGAGGCCTCCGAGAGTGCCGACGAGCAGTCGCGCCAGGGGACCGGCCTGGCGCGCCGCGCAGACCAGGGTATCCAGCGCCTGCTGGGGCAGATGGAGGACGCCAATACGGTGATCGGTTCGGTGGAGAACGGTACCGACGAGATCGGCGTGGTCCTCGACGTGATCGCCGACATCGCCGAACAGACCAACCTGCTGGCGCTGAACGCCGCCATCGAGGCGGCGCGGGCCGGCGACCAGGGGCGCGGCTTCGCGGTGGTGGCCGACGAGGTGAGGACACTCGCGGCGCGCACCCACGAATCGACCAAGAAGATCCAGGCGATGATCGAGCGGTTGCAGAGCGGGGCGCGCAACGCGGTGCGGGTAATGGACCAGGCGGTATCCCAGGCCCGCGACGGCGGCGACGACGTGCGCCACTCCACCGAGGCGCTGGAGCGGATCGCCGGCGAGATCGCCGCGATCAGCGGCTTCAACCGCGAGGTGGCCGCCGCCGCCGCCCAGGAGAGCCGCAGCACCGACCAGGTGAGCGCCAATCTCGCGACCATCGGCGAGATCGCCGACCGCACCACCGCCGGCGCCGAACAGACCGCCGGCGAGGCCGAACGACTCCAGGCCCTGGCCGAACAGCTGGAGGAGCTGGTCGGCCGCTTCCGTCTCGATGCCCGCTAATCCTCCCGCGCGAAGTACTCGCGGGTGATGCGGAACACCAGCGGGCTGAGGACGATCAGCGCGATCAGGTTGGGCAGCGCCATCAGCCCGTTCATGATGTCGGCCACCAGCCACAGCGCCTCCAGGTTGCCCAGCGCCCCCAGCGGGATGGCGAGCACCCACAGCACCCGGTAGAAGGGGATCACCTTCACCCCGAAAAGATACTCCGCGCAGCGCTCGCCGTAGAAGCTCCAGCCCACCAGGGTGGTGTAGGCGAAGAGCGCGATGCCCAGGCTCACCACGTAGGCGCCGGTCCCCGGCAGCCCCCCCTCGAAGGCCGCCGAGGTGAGCGCCGAGCCGGTGTAGGCCGCGCCGGTGGCCGGGTCGAGCAGGGTCCAGGCGCCGCTGGTGATGATCACCAGCGCGGTCATCGAGCAGATCACGATGGTGTCGATGAAGGTGCCGAGCATGCCGATCACCCCCTGGCGCACCGGGTTGTCGGTCTTCGCCGCGGCATGGGCGATCGGCGCGGTGCCCAGCCCCGCCTCGTTGGAGAAGACCCCGCGGGCGACGCCGAAGCGGATCGCCGCCATCACCGCCGCGCCGGCGAAGCCGCCGGTGGCGGCGCTGCCGGTGAAGGCGCTGTCGACGATCAGCGCCAGCGCGGACGGGATCTCGCCGGCGTTGAGCCCCAGGATGACCAGGGCGCCGGCGACGTAGGCGATCGCCATGAACGGCACCAGCTTGCCGGCCACCGCGCCGATCGACTTGATGCCGCCGATCAGCACCAGCGCGGTGAGCACCGCCAGCGCCGCGCCGCTGACCCCGACCGGCACGCTGAAGTTGGAGTGGAGGGCGTTGGCCACCGAGTTGGCCTGGATGGTGTTGCCGATGCCGAAGGCGGCCACCGTGCCGAAGAGCGCGAACAGCCACGCCATCCAGCGCCACTTCTCGCCCATGCCGTTCTTGATGTAGTACATCGGGCCGCCCTGGTAGCGGCCGCGGCTGTCCACCTCGCGGAAGCGCACCGCGAGCACCGCCTCGCCGTACTTGGTGGCCATCCCCACCAGGGCGGTGATCCACATCCAGAACACCGCCCCCGGGCCGCCGAGGGCGATGGCGGTGGCAACGCCTGCGATGTTGCCGGTGCCGACGGTGGCCGACAGCGCGGTCATCAGCGCCTGGAAGGGGCTGATGTCACCCGCCTCCGCCTCGGCGTGGCGGCCCTTCCACAGCATCCTGAAGCCGTAGCCCAGGCGGCGTATCGGCATCAGGCGCAGGCCGACGGTGAGGAACAGGCCGGTTCCCACCAGCAGGGTGAGCATCACCGGGCCCCAGACGAAGCCGCTGATCGCATTGAGAAGATCCATGAGTCGAATGCCTTTTTCCCGTTGATTGTCGAATTGCGCTATTTGACCACAGAGCGGGGCGGCGGCGCACCGTTCCACGACCCCACCGGGGTCGTCGAGAATTATCCGCCCAATCGGTTAACCGACTGTTTTTGCAGGTCGCGTTAGGGATGGAACGATCCGTTTTCCGGCGCGGCCCGCGCCGGAGCCGAAATCTTGACCAATCGACCCGGCCATTCGCCGGAATTCCAGGCTAAACTAACCCTCCGCCCGCCTGCCAGGGAAGCGGTGGATTCGCCCCCTCTACCCGGTTGTCCTCGTCGGTTCGTGAAACAGAACAACAACACCCGCCGGTACAACGCGCTCTTCGCGGTGGTCTCGCTGTTCATCGCGCTCAGCGACCTCGCCTTCGTCGGCCTCAACTACCGGGCCGCCGGGCAGGTGCTGCACCACAACCTGGCCGAGCAGGGGCGCCAGTACCGCGACGTCTACGCCCACACCCTCGAGCAGACCGCCACCTTCATGGAGCAGACCGCCACCTACGTGGCCAACGACCCGCGGGTGCAGCAGCTGTTCCTCTCCGGCCGCCGCGCGGTGGAGGCGGAGGGGGGCGGGCCGGGCGGGGTGGCGGCGGCGCGCATCCGCGGCGAACTCTACGACCTGGTGGTCGGCGGCTGGCAGGAGATGAGCCGCCAGTACAACGTCCGCCAGCTCCACTTCCACCTCGCCCCCGGCGACGTCTCCTTCCTGCGGGTGCACAAGCCGGGCCGGTTCGGTGACGACCTGAGTGCCGTGCGCCACACCATCGTCGCCGTCAACCGCGACCTCGGCCGCGCCCGCGGGTTCGAATCGGGGAGGGTCTACGCCGGGGTGCGCGGGGTGGTGCCGGTGTTCGCCGACGAGGGGGGGAAGCGGGTCCACGTCGGCGCGCTGGAGGCGGGCACCTCCTTCTCGCTGATGCTCAACCAGCTCCACCGTGCCCTCGGGGCGCAGTTCGCGGTGCTGATGACCCTCGAGCACGCCCGCGCCACCATGTGGCCCGAATTCCTGCGCAACTACCTGCAGAGCCACCCGCCGGTGGGCGGCCATCTGCTGGAGGCGCACACCAGCGAGGCGGTGCTCGAGCTGCTCGCCCGCCCCGAGGTGCAGGCCTCGCTGGCCGACGGCGGGACGGTGCTCAGCGAGGTCTACGGCCAGCCGGTGGCGGTGGCCCACTTCCCGTTGCGCGACTACCTCGGCACCGTCCACCCCGAGCGTCCGCCGGTGGGCAAGGTGCTGGTCTGGTTCGACGCCGCCGAGGACGTCGCCGCCTTCCGCCAGGGGGTGCGCACCAACGTCCTGTGGGGCGTCGGCGGCTTCCTCTTCGTCGAGTTCCTGCTCTACTACTTCTGGGGCTTCGCCGCGCGGCGCTTCGAGCGGCGGGTAGCGGAGAAGACCACCGAGCTGGAGGGCGCCAATCGCGCCCTGGCGCGGGCCAAGCAGGAGGCCGACGGCGCCAGCCGCGCCAAGAGCCTGTTCCTCGCCAACATGAGCCACGAGATCCGCACCCCGATGAATGGCGTCATCGGCATGCTGGAGCTGCTCGGCGGCACCCGCCTCGACGCCGAGCAGCGGCACTACCTGGCCACCGCCCTGCGCTCGGCGGAGATGCAGCTCACGGTGATCAACGACGTGCTCGACTTCTCCAAGATCGAGGCGGGCCGGCTGGAACTGGAGGAGGAGGAGTTCGATCTCGGCGAACTCCTCGGCGAGGTGGCCGAGCTGGTCGCCGCCTCCGCCCTCAACAAGGGGGTGGAGCTGATCACCTTCGTCGATCCGCGGATCGACCGGCGGCTGCTCGGCGACGAGCTGCGGCTGCGCCAGGTGCTGCTCAACCTGGCGGGCAATGCGGTCAAGTTCACCGAGCGGGGCGAGATCGAGCTGCGCGCCGAGCTGCTGGCCGAGGAGGCGGGCCGTTACCGCCTGCGCCTGTCGGTGCGCGACACCGGCATCGGTATCGACCCGGCCACCATCGAGCGGCTGTTCAAGCCCTTCAGCCAGGGCGACAGCGCCACCACCCGCAAATACGGCGGCACCGGCCTCGGCCTGACCATCTCCCGCCGGCTGGCGGAGCTGATGGGCGGGGAGATGGGGATCGACTCCGCGCCGGGGGAGGGGAGCCTCTTCTGGGTGCGCCTGACGCTGGCCCACGGGAGCCCCCGCGGCGAGCGTACCCACCCCGACCTGCACGGGGTGCAGGCGCTGATCGTCGACGACAACGAGACCAACCGCGAGGTGCTGGAGCGTTATCTCGACAGCTGGGGGATGCGCCACCGCAGCGCCGCCGACGCTGCCACCGCCCTGGCCCTGCTGCGCCAGGCCTCGGCGGTGGGCGAGCCGATCCGCCTGCTGCTGCTCGACTACCACATGCCGGAGGTCGACGGTCTCGGGCTGGCGCGGACGATCCGCGACGACGGTACCATCGAGCGCCCCGTCACCCTGCTGCTCAGTTCGGCGCGCGCGGAGTCGCGCAAACGGCTGCGCGCCCTCGGCATCCGCGGACAACTGCTCAAGCCGATCCAGCGCGACCGCCTGCTGGAGGCGATCGAGCGGCTGTTCCGCGGCGATGAGGCCGCCGTCCCCGAGGCACGCGCCGCCACCGTTCGCGGCCTGCTCGGCCGGGTGCTGCTGGCCGAGGACAATCTGGTCAACGTCCAGGTGGCGGTGGGCCTGCTCTCCCGCCTCGGCCTGCCGGTGGATGTCGCCGCCACCGGCCGCGAGGCGCTGGCGATGAGCACCGAACGGCGCTACGACCTGATCCTGATGGACGTCCAGATGCCCGAGATGGATGGTTACGACGCGACCCGCCGGATCCGCGAGCGGGAGCGCGAGTGCGGCGAGGGGCGGGTGCCGATCATCGCCATGACCGCCCACGCCCTGAAAGGCGACCGCG
Source organism: Endothiovibrio diazotrophicus (assembly GCF_054657215.1). Classification (NCBI taxonomy): domain Bacteria; kingdom Pseudomonadati; phylum Pseudomonadota; class Gammaproteobacteria; order Chromatiales; family Thioalkalispiraceae; genus Endothiovibrio; species Endothiovibrio diazotrophicus. The sequence goes on along the minus strand of NZ_BAAHXB010000071.1, from coordinate 19,819 downwards.
ACCGGTGTCTGGCCGCCGGGATGGACGACTACCTGGTCAAACCGGTGCGCTGGGAGGCCTTCGCCGAGACCCTCGCCCGCTGGCTGCCGGCCGGCGAGGGGCCCGCCGCCGGACGCTTGGCCGCCGGCGCCGAGGAGGAGGCTCGCGAAGCGGCGGAAGGGCTCGATCGCGCGGTGCTCGACGAGCTGCGCAGCAACCTCGCCGCGGTACCCAACGGCTTCGAACAGGTGGTGGAGGAGTTCCGCCGCTCCGCCCCGGAGCTGCTGGAGGCGGCCGCCGCGGCGATCCGCGCGGAGGACCCGAAGGCGCTGCTGATCGCCGCCCACAGCCTCAAGTCGAGCGCCGCCACCCTCGGCGCCATGCCCCTCTCCGCCGCCGCCAAGGCCCTGGAGGCGCTGGCCCGCGACGGCCGCCTGGAGGGCGCCGCCGCGCTCCACGACGAGGCGCAGAAGCGCCTGGCGGAGGCCGAGCGGGCGCTGGCCGAGGAGGGGTGAACCCCCCTTTACCGGTCCCGCCTTGGTGGCGGTGGGTTTTTACCATGAAGGGCATGAAGAGGAACGAAGGGCTCGAAGGAGGGAAACGACGCGGCCGCCCTTCCCTTCATGCCTTTCATGGTGAAATCATCCCGACGTCGGCCGATCGGTACGACGGCAGAGTCGGGATTGGGCTGTCTCGTTTTACTCATCGGCTTGAAACCCGTAGGGCGGATTAGCGATAGCGTAATCCGCCGAAACGAAGGCACCCACACAGCGGAAGCCGCACCGGTCTCACGGAACGGCACGCCTCGGGATGACCCGACACCTCGTACCGGCATCCCGCGGCGGTGCCTCCGTTCCCGGCGGGTTACGCTGCGCTAACCCGCCCTACCCGTCACCCGATTCACTGCCGTCTCACTCGCCGGTGGGAAAGTCGTCGCCGGGGGCGGTGCCCCAGTCGATGGGGTAGATGCCTTGGCGGACGGCGCGGTGGAAGGTGGAGTGGGGCCAGCCGGCCACCTCCGGGACGTGGCCGTGTTTCACCGGGTTGTAGTGGATGTAGTCGAAATGGCGGGCATAGTCGTTCTCGTCACGGATCCCGTGCTCCCAGAAACGACGGGACCAGATCGCCCGCTCGCCCCGCTCGCGCCGTACCGCCGAACGCCGCTCCTGCTGCGGTATGGAGCGGGCGAAATGGCTCTTGATCAACCGCCAACGGGTGGAGAAGTCATCGTCCCCCGGCGGCAGGGTCCACAGGGCGTGGAGGTGGTCGGGCAGCACCACCCAGGCGTCGATGTGGAACGGCCGTTTCGCGCGAACCGCCCGCACCGCCTCGCGCAGCGCCTCGATCCGTTCACACAGGATGGCGCCGTTCCTCCGTTCCAACAGCGTCACGGTGAAGAAGTAGCATCCCCCGGCGACCCGGTAGCGGCGGTAGTTGGGCATCGCTCTCCCCTGCGGTGGTTCGCGGAAAGGTCGATTATCCCGTTGTGCGCCAGCGATGACGATTGGCAGAAATCTGATCCACTTTCACCGCCGGAAAGAACGAGGGTGCAATGACTATCTCCCACCCCGCAATGGAGGGGTAGGGCGGATTAGCGATAGCGTAATCCGCCGGATCGAAGCTGGAGAGGTGGCGGGGCTTGCCGAACCGCTCGGAAGGGTTTGGCGGAGGCATCCCGCGGCGGAGCCTTCGTTTCGGCGGGTTACGCTATCGCTAACCCGCCCTACGGGGTTCCGTGGTTGGAAAGAACGAGGGTGGCAATGACCATCGCCCACCCCGTGATGGAGGGGTAGGGCGGATTAGCGTTAGCGTAATCCGCCGAGCCGAGGCTGGAGAGGCGGCGGGGCCTGGCGAACCGTTCGGAAGGGTTTGGTGGAGGCGTTCTGCGGCGGAGCCTTCGTTTCGGCGGGTTACGCTGCGCTAACCCGCCCTACGGGGAGCCGTGGTTGTGAGAGCGAGGGTGGCAATGATCCTCTCCCACCCCGAAATGGAGGGGTAGGGCGGATTAGCGGCAGCGTAATCCGCCGGATCGAAGCTGGAGAGGTGGCGGGGCCTGGCGAAACGTTCGGAAGGGTTCGGCGGGGGCGTTCTGCGGCGGAGCCTTCGTTTCGGCGGGTTACGCTGCGCTAACCCGTCCTACCCGGCGGGGAAGAGAGGAGGGCGGGACGGAGGATTCGGTGGCCAGTGTCTCCCTCCTCCGAGGCGATGGGGGAGACCACAGCACACGAAAACCGACATCACCTAGGCGGTTGAACGGAAAGAGGCCGTTGCGGGCCTCACAACGGGTCCCCCTCCGATGAGAGAGCCAGGAGCCACCCCGCAATACACGCGGCGCGTTGCCCTCGGTGCCCGTCCGCTCTGGGGCACGGTACTCATTCACGCACCACTCCCAGACATTTCCCGCCATATCTTCCAGGTCCTCAGGGGTGTGGCCGCCGGGGTAGATGCCCACCGGCGTCGGTCTCGCGACCTCGCGGCCGAAATTCAGTCGCCCCTCCGTTGCTTCCTGGTCGCCCCAAGGGTAACAGCGCAGTCCCGCGCCCCGTGCCGCCCACTCCCACTCCTCCTCGCGGGGGAGGCGGATGCGCTCCCCGGCGTCGATCTCACCGAGGCGGCGCCGGCGCTCGGTGAGCCAGGCGCAGTAGGCGTTGGCCTCGAACCAGGAGGCGCCGGTCACCGGGTGGTTGGGGAAGTAATAGGCCTGCTCGTCCCATTCCTTGGGGGACTCTTCCTCGCCGAGACGGTCCTCCCGCCACCAGCGCCGGTCGCGGCAGCCGCCGTCGTCGATGAAACGGGCGAACTCGGCCACGGTGACCGGGCGGCGGGCGAGACGGAAGGGGGCGACGGTGATCCGGCGGGGCGTTTCGTTGTTGCCGGCATCGGGATCGTAGTTGGCGGCCTCCCTGTTCTCCCTTTGCGCCCCCAGGGTGAAGGTGGCGCCATCGAGGGGGACCCAGAGCCCTTCCACACCCTCCACCAGCCGCGGGTCGCCCGCCTTGCCGAGGGCCTCGGCGGCGGCGATGCGCCCCTTCACCGGCACCCGGGCCGCCCCCGCGGGGGTGAAGATGGCCATCACGCGATCGAGGGTCTGGTGGTAGCGGCGGTCCGCCGGGGCGTAGGCGTGGCGAGAGGTCGCGCACCAGGGCCCCCACCAGCCCGGCGACGCTGGCCGCCGCGGGGAGCGGCGACCAGTAGTCCAGGTTGTCGAACGGCACGCTCAGCAGTCCGTTCACCTTGCTGACCCCCTGCCCGTGGAGCACGCCGCCGAGCAGCAGCACCGTCTCCCGCCACTCCGCGGCATGGATCCGCTTCTCCTTCCCCAGCAGCAGCCTCCGCTTCGCCGAGGCCGCCGATGGCGTCGGCGGCGGCCTTGCGGTACTCCGCGAGGTCCTTGGCGATGAAGACGACGGGGGCGCCCGAGGGCTTCGCTTCGTTCATGAGGGTCTCGCTTGGGGCAGCGAGTTTTCGATCTCTCCGCCGCCGCTATCGGGTTGGGGGCTGGAGGGCATGAGGACGAAGCAGAAAATGGTGCGCCTCGTACCTCGGCACACCCTACGTTCGCCTCCACTTTGGCGAGGCTGGGTTTTTACCATGAGGGGCATGAAGAGGGGAAACGAAGTGGCCACCCTCCACTTTATGTCCTTCGTTCCTCTTCACGTTCTTCATGGTGAAATCATCCCGATGTCAGCCGATCGGCACGATGGCGGAGGCGGGATCGGGCGTCCGTTGGGCTTCGCTCGCGCTCAACCCAACCTACGGGGTCTCCTTCCCTTCGTTTCCCTTCGCCTTGCGCCGGTTCTCCTCCACCAGCCGCACCAGGGCGTCGACCACCTCGGCGTCGAACTGGCCGGGGTTGCCGCGCAGGTACTCCAGGGCGGACTCCACCGACAGCGCCTCGCGGTAGGGGCGTGCGCTGATGTGGGCGACGAAGACGTTGGCCACGCCGAGGATGCGTGCCTCCGGGCAGATGTCGTCGCCGATCAGCCCCGAGGGGTAGCCGCTGCCGTCGAGCCGTTCGTACATCTGCACCACCGCCTCGCGCACCGGCAGGCCGAAGGCGATCTCGCCGAGCAGGCGGTCGGCGTCGGCCATCTGCTCCTTCATCAGCTCGAACTCCTCGGCGGTGAAGCGCCCCTCCTTGAGGCGGATCGCCGGCGGCAGCGAGAGCTTGCCGATGTGACAGAGGTTGGCGGCGATCTCCAGGGTGGTGACCACCTCCGCGGAGAGCCCCAGCCGGCGGGCGATGCCGGTGGCCACCTTGCTCACCATCCGCGCCTGGCCGGTGAAGTGCGGCAGGTCGCTGGCCTCGGAGAGGTAGCCGATGGCGGTGGTGGTCTGCTTGATCAGCATCTCGCTGCGCCGCTTCTGCTCGATCAGGTCGGTGACGTCGCGGGCGACGGTGACGATGCCGGTGCCGCCCTCCTCGCCGTCGAGGCCGCGGAACGGGGTCTTGGAGAGCTCGAAGTGGCGCATGCCGCCGCCGACCCGCAGGGTGGCGGCGGCGTGCACCGTCTTGCGCTGCTCCAGGGTGATGCGGTCCAGGTCGCCCAGCCGGCGGGCGTCGCGGCTGTTGAACAGCTCCCCGTCGTGGCGCCCCTCCACCGCCGCCGGGGTCAGGCCGAGCGCCGCGGCGAAGGCCTGGTTGGCGTAGCGGTAGGCGCCGTCGGGTCCCTTCAGCGAGATGTGTTCGCCGACCGCGCTGTTGATCTCCTCGATCAGCCGGTTCTGGGTCTCCATGGTCTCGGCGAGACGCCGGTACTGGGCGCTGAGCGCGCGTGCGCCTTCGCCCCGTTGACGCAGCCAGACCATCACCGGCAGCAGCGCGGCGAAGGCGCAGAAGAGGCCCGCGGCGAGGCGCACGCTGAGGCGGAACGGGGCGAGCGGGGCGAGTGCGTCGTGGACGCTCACCTCCAGGCGCAGTCGCCACGGGGTGGCGGCCACCGGGCGTTCGAGCCGGTAGCGGCCGTCGTCCGTTGCCGACAGCGTGTCGGTGGTGTGGTCGTCGCGCCGGGTCAGCAACTGCAGCCGTTCGCTGGGCAGGCCCAACTGGCGGCTGGCGGTGAGCGCGTGCAGCGGCTCGGCGAAGGGCACCGTGGCGACCACCGCCCCGATCGGCGACAGGGTCCCGCCGCCGTCCGCTCCAACCTCGCCGCCGTCGCTGGAGGGTTGCAGCGGTCGCACCGGCACCGCGATCCACAGCCGCGGCGGTTCGCCGCTGCCGCCGTCGATGGCCGCCGCCGCGGTCTCCACCGCCCGCCCGGCCAGCCGGCGCAGGGCGTCGTCGGCCGGCGGGGCGGCGGCGGAGGCGAGCAGCGGTTCGCCGTCGGCGTCGAGCAGATGGACGCCGTCGAAGGCGTATTCGCGGGTGAGGTCGTTGAGCCGCGCCAGCAGGTAGGTGGTGGTGGCACCGCCGCCGGCGAAACCGGCGGCCTGTTCGGCGAGCAGCAGCCGCGGCAGGGTGGCGTCGGCGAAGCGGGCGGTGGCGTCGCGCCGCTCCGTCAGCCAGCCGCCGAGCGTCGCGCCGCGCCCCGCCAGGGCCAGCGCCATGCGCTGCTCCAGGCCCTGGAGCAGCTCGCCGCGGCGCTCGCCGATGAACCACTCGCCGGTGGCGAAGGCCGCCGCGGTGAGCAGCGCCAGGCCGGCGAGCAGCGGCAGCGGCATCCGTCCCCGGCGCTGCGGGGTCTGTTGGGGTTCGGCGCGGATCACGGCGTCACCTCCGGCGGCAGGTAGAGGGTGCGGCCGCGGGCGTTGAAGGAGAGCTCCGGCTGGTAGTAGGGGAGCTTCCCGTCGCTCACCACCGAGTCGCTGCGGGTGTCGAGGATCAGCCGTTGGCTGTCTAGCCTGCATTTCTCACCAGCCTCCGTAGCGAGGGCGCCGAGACCCCGCTGTGACGGGGCGCGCGGACTGGAAGGCGACGAAGGCATAGTCGGCGCTATGTTGAGGAGCCTGGAGGGAGCACGCCCCGTCACAGCGGGAGGATCGGCGTCCGCAGTAGGAGGCTGGTGAGAAATGCAGGCTAAGGTCACCGCGAGCAGCGGGTGGGGGAGGTCGGTGAGCAGATCGCGGCCGAGTACCAGTTGCAGCGCCTGCTCGCCGATCCCCAACTCACGCAGGGTGGCGTATTTCATCACCGCCGCCTCGAAGGCGTCGCCGCCGCCGTCGAGAAAGGCCAGCGGGGTGCGCCACGGGGTCCCCCGCGGGCGTCGCGGGAAGGTGTTGACGAAGGCGTTGATGCGCCACAGCAGCGGCACGCCGACGGCCTCCCCGCGTTCTTCCCGGCCACCGGCCAGATAGGTGCTCCAGAGCTGCCCGCGCAGGGTGTCGCAGCCGCCGCCGCAGCGGGGGTAGGTGTCGCGTTCGAGGTCGATGCGCTCCACCAGATCGCGCCACTGGGGCAACCCCGCGAGGGTGGCGGCCGGTGCGGCGCGGTAGCCGAACAGGGTCTCCGCCGCCGCGCCGGCCACCCACAGGCAGAGCAGCAGCGCCGCGATGAGCCGTAGGTCGGGGCTACCGCCCCGACGGATCGAGGGCAGCGGGGTGTCGGTGGCGACGGTGCGGATCGAAGCCCAAGGCCGCGGTATTCGGGGCGGGGAGCGGTGACCCACGGGCGGGGCAGTTCCGTTCCGTCGGGGCGGTAGCCCCGACCTACGGTGACGGGCGCAGGCGGCGCTCATCAGCGCTCCCTCAACGCGGTGGCCCGCGCCCGCAGGATCGGCTTCAGCAGGTAGCTGAGCACGCTCTTGCGGCCGGTGATCACATCGACGGTGGCGACCATGCCGGGCATGATCGGCAGCCGCCGCTCGCCGACGGTGAGCGCGTTGTCCTCGGTGCGCACGATCAGCTTGTAGTGGGCCTCGCCGCGCTCGTCGACCAGGGTGTCGGCGCTGATCCGCTCGACCTTGCCGCGCAGGCCGCCGTAGATGGTGAAGTCGTAGGCGCTCAGCTTGACCATCGCCCGCTGGCCGGGGCGGATGAAGGCGATGTCCGCGGGGGGGACCAGCGCCTCCACCAGCAGGGTGTCCTCCAGCGGCACGATCTCCACCAGGTCCGCCCCCGGCTGGATCACTCCGCCGAGGGTACGGATCTTCAGCGACTTGACCACCCCGCGCACCGGCGAGCGGATGTCGGTGCGCGCCACCCGGTCGCGTTGGGCGGCGAGGGTCTCCTTCGCCGCCGCCAGCTCCGCCTGGCGGGCGTTCAGCTCGTCCAGCGCCCCGGTGAGGAAGGTGAGCGTCCGCTCCTCCTCGCGGTTGCGCGCCTCCTCGATCGCCGAGCGGGTCTTGGCGATGGCCGAGCGGGTGGCGTCGATCTCGCCGCGCACCTCGCTCTCCTCGCGCTTGAGCTTGAGCAGGTTGACCCGCGGGACGATCTTCTGGCGCGCCAACGGCTCGATCATCTTCAGCTCCTCGGCCACCAGCCGCAGCCGATCCCCGCCGCGCTCCAGCTTGCCTTGCAGCTCCTCCAGCTCGTGGCCGCGCTGCTCGCGCTGCTGCTGGAGGATCTTCAATTGCGATTGCAGCTCGGCGTGGCGGGCGTCGAACAGCTGGCGCTCGTGCAGCGCCACCTCGTGCGCCTCGGAGAGCAGCTCCGGCGGGAACTCCAGCGGGTGGTCCTCGGCCTCGGCGGAGAGCCGCGCCACCTGGCCGAGCAGCGCGTAGTAGTTGGACTTCAGTTCGCCGAAGCGGGACTTGGAGGCGGTGTTGTCCACCTGCAGTAGCCGTTGCCCCTGCTCCACCACCTGTCCCTCGCTCACCTCCATCGCCTTGAGGATGCCCCCCTCCAGGTGCTGCACCACCTGCACCTCGGAGGAGGGGATGATCCGCCCGCGGGCGTGGGTCACCTCGTCGAGCATCGCCACCGAGGCCCAGCCGACGGCGGCGAGGACGAAGGCGGCGATGGTCGCCAGCAGCAGGGTCGCCAGCGGCGGCGTGCCCTGCACCTCGGCCGCCTTCACCTCGTTGGCGAACTCGGCGTCCTCCCACTCGCGGCGGTGGCGGGTGAGCCAGCGGTCGAGGCGTCCGCTCATCGCCGCGCCCCTCCGCCACCCAGAGCGTTGCGCAGCACCGTCTCCTTCGGTCCGTCGGCCAGTACCTGCCCCTCGCGCATCACGATCAGCCGGTCGACCAGCTCGAACAGCGCCGGACGGTGGGTGATCAGCACCAGCGTCTTGCCCGCCTTCAACGGCGCCACCTGGCGCAGGAAGTGGGCCTGCGCCGAGGGGTCCATCATGCTGGTCGGCTCGTCCATCACGAACACCGGCGGGTCCGGGAGGATCGCGCGGGCCAGCGCGATGAACTGGCGCTGGCCGCCGGAGAGGCGCCCGCCCTTCTCGCCGACATCGAGGTCGTAACCCGAGGGGTGGCGGGCGATGAACTCGTCGGCACCGGCCACCTGCGCCGCGGTGAGCACCAGCTCGTCGCTCGCCTCGGGGCGGGCCACCGCGATGTTCTCGCGCACCGAGCCCTGGAACAGGGTGATCTCCTGCTGCACGAAGCCCACCGCGTCGCGCAGGTCCGAGGGGTCGAGCTGGCGGATGTCGGTGCCGTCGAGCAGCACCGTCCCCTCCTGCGGGGTGTAGAGGCCGGTGATCAGCTTGGCCACGGTGCTCTTGCCCGAGCCCACCGGGCCGATCACCGCCACGGCCTCGCCGGGGCGCACGGTGAAGGAGACGTTGCGCAGCGCCGGCACGTTGGAGCCGGGGAAGGTGAAGGTGACGTTGCGGAACTCGATCCGCCCGCGCACCGCCGGGCGGCTGAGGAAGCGCCGCTCCTCGGGGCGCTCCAGCGGCGCCGACATGATCTTGTCGAGGCCGCGCAGGGCGCTCGCCGCGTGGTGGTAGCGGGTGAGCAGCGAGGCCACCTGACCGAGCGGCTCCATCGCCCGGCCGGTGAGGATGGTGCAGGCGATCAGCCCGCCCATGGAGAGCTCGCCCGCGCCGATGCGGTAGACGCCGTAGATGATCACCGCCACGGTGACCAGCCGGATCAGGCTCTTGGAGAGCTGGATCGCCAGCGTCGAGACCGCCCGCGAGGAGAGGGTGGTGCGCGCCGCGTCGGCCACCGACTCCTCCCAGCGCCGCTGCATCCTTCCCTCCAGGTTGAACGCCTTCACCGTCTCCAGGGCGGCCAGGGTCTCGATCAGGATCGAGTGCTTCTGCGCGCTCTCCTCGGCGCCGCGGTTGGCCGCCCGGCGCAGCGGCCGCTGCAGGGTCAGGCCGAGCGCCACCACCGCCGGGATCGCCAGCGTCGGGATCAGCGCCAGGGGGCCGCCGATCAGCCACAGCGCGGTGATGAAGAAGAGCAGGAAGGGGAGATCGACCAGCGCCACCACGGTGGCCGAGGAGATGAACTCGCGCAGCCCCTCGAATTCGCGCAGCCGGTTGGCGAAGGTGCCGGTGACCACCGGGGTCGCCTGCAGGTCGATGTTGAGCACGCGGGCGAAGATCCGGCTGGAGAGCAGCACGTCGGCCCGTTTGCCGACGTTGTCGAGGAACTGGGCGCGGATCAGCTGCAGGGCGAACTCGAAGACGATGACGATGAGCATGCCGGCGGCCAGCACCCACAGGGTGTCGGTGGCCTGGTTGGGCACCACCCGGTCGTAGACGTTCATCACGAACAGCGGGCTGGCCAGGGCGAACAGGTTGATCATCAGCGCGGCGAGCAGCACCTGGCCGTAGCTCGGCCAGAAGCGGCGCAGGGTGTCCCACAGCCAGGCGCGCCCGGCCCCCTCCTCGACGCTGGGGCGGTCGCGGTGGCGGCGCACCAGGATCGCCCGGCCGGCATAGAGCGACTCCAGCCGCTCGCGCTCCACCGACAGCTCCTTCTCGTCGGCGCCGGCCAGCTGGATGCGCAGCTTCTCGCCCGGCTCGCGGCGCAGCAGCAGGCAGGCGGTGCCGTTCTCCAGCAGCAGCACCGCCGGCAGCACCATGTCGGGGATCTCGTCGAGCCGGCGTGCGACCGCGCGCGCCTCGATCCCCACCCGCTCGGCGGCGCGCACGAACAGCTCCGGCGAGAGCTGGCCGTCGACCAGCGGCAGGCCGTTGGCCAGTGCCGCCGGCGAGCGCGGGTCGCCGTAGAGCCGGGTGAGCACGGCGAGGCACTGGAGCAGCCGCCGGATCGGGGCGTGGTCCCCGACCGGCGGGCGTTCCGGGTGGTGCGGCGCGGTCATCGGAAAGAGGGTTCCTTGCGGTTTCCGGGGGGCGAGCGGCGACGGAAAACCGGCGCCGCTCGCGCCATTCTTGGGGATTTTCCTGAAATATGCAGGCGTTATGCCACTTTGTTCAGACGATTGGTGAGAAAAGCCGGCCGGGCTGCATACCCCATTTGGGTGATGGCGCCCCGCCAGCGGTCGCGGTTCGCCGACCGGCGGCGGGGCAATTTCGCCGAAACGGGTGATTTTCCCGCCGCGCCCTTCCTTTATTTTTTTATCAGAGTCCAACCGTCCGCCGCCTGCAATCGGAGTCCCGTCATGGCCGATCGTCACCACCCCCGCCACATCGACCCTGCCACCGAACAGAGCGGAGAGGAGAGCCCGCGGGAGCGCCTGGAGCTGATCCTGCCCGCCCTCGGCGAGCGTCATACGGTGGCCGCCGGCGCGGGGGCGCTGCTCGATGTCGTCGGGGTCGAGGTGCGGGCGGCCCATTGCCGGATGGAGGGGGACGACCTGGTGGTGGAGGCCGCCGGGCGCGGCGAGCTGGTGCTGGAGGGCTTTCGCCTCGCCCGCGGCGAACAGGCCCCCACGCTGCGTTTCGCCGACGGGACCAGCGTAGCGGGGGAGCGGCTGATCGTCGCCGCCGCGGCGCGGGCGGGCGGCGAAGATCGGCCGGCGGCGGACGAAAGGGATGGCTCCCGGCCGCAGGCGGGCATGGAGCATCCGGGGGCGGACGGGGCATCGGACGTTGACGGCGGACGCGGCTCCGCGGAGGCCGCGGGATCCGAGGCCGCCGCCGGCGACGATGCCGGCCACGCCCCGGTGCCGGGCTTCGGTGCCGCCGACGGCCACTCCGCCAGCCGCGGCAACGAGGGATTGGGCAACGGTCTCGACGCCCCGCCCGAGGGGCACGACTTCAACTGGAACGACGGTGAGGGGACGGCCGCCGGCGAACTCGAGGGCAACGGCGGCGAGGCCGCCCACTCCGCCGCGCCGGAGCGGACGGCCGCGGAGGCGGGGGGGGAACCTGATTCGGCGTCTGCGCCGGGCGCCAAGTCCGATGTCGCCCAGGCCGCGGAGGGCGAGGTGCCCGCCGACGAGGAGGACTCGGGTGGGGTGGCCAAGCCCCAGGTCGGGACGACACCGGCCGACGTGCCCGTCGGTGAAGGGGAACTGGATGCGGCCACCAAACTCCACGCCGAAGGGCTGGACGGCGATCCCGGTGGCGCGCGCGGCGCCTCCGCCGACGATATGGCGGAGGAGGACCAGGAGGGGCAGGCGTCGACCGATGGTGAGCGCAGTTCGCGGGTGGAGGCCGCCGCCGTGGGGGCGGGGGCGGCGGCCCTCGGTGATGCGCAGCACGGGGACGGCAAGGGCGCCGCGGAACACGGTGTCGAGGGGGGCGACGCTCCCCCCGCCGGTCGCGGTGGTGGCGGCGCGGACAAGGCGCCCGACGCTTCGCTCGCAGGGCAGGTCGAGGAGGTAGGTGGCGGTGAGGCGAAGGAGATACCCGCCGCCGGGGGGAAGGGGCGGGCGTCGCCGAACGCCGGCGGGCCGGAGGGTGCGGTTCCCGCGGTGGAACCGGCGGCCGATTCGGCGCTGACCGGCGAGCCGAAGGGGGAGCAGCGCGCCGCCGAGCCGGCCGACGGGGTGCGGAATATCGGTGAGGCGGTGCCGCCGGACTCCGCGGTCGGGTCCGAAGAGGATGATCCCGAGGGCAAGGGGGCGTTGGAAGAGTCCTCTCCGTGGCTGGATGGCGCCACCGACGCGGGCGAGGGGCCGTCGGCGTTCGCGCCGGGGCTCAAGGCGGACAATAGGCCGACGCCTGGAACGGTGCCCGATTCCAAACCGGGGCCGGAGCCTACGCCTGAATCGGAGTCCGAGCCGGAATCTGAGCCTGAGCCCCAGCCTGAGCCCGAGCCCGAGCCCGAGCTCGAGCCCGAGCCTGAGCCTGAGCCTGAGCCTGAGCCTGAGCCCGAGCCCGAGCCAAGTCCGGCGCGGGAACCCGAGCGCCAGCCTGAATCCGTGTTTGAGCCTGCTTCGACGTTCGAAATTGAGCCTGAACCCGAGTCCGAGTCTGAGCTTGTTGAGCCTGAGCCCGAACTCGAGTCGGCTTCCGAAGTTGAGCCGGTATCTGAAGCCGAAGAGGAACCCGCGTCGCCGGGTGAGCCGGCTCCCGGTAAGGAACCGGAGCCGGAGTCCGAGTCGGAAAAGGAACCGGAGGAGGAGCCCGTCGCCGAGCCCCGGGCGGTCGAGACGCCCGGCGGCGGGGAGCAGATGGACGCCGCCGCCAAGCTCCTCGCCGAGCAGTTGCAGGCGCCGGTGAGCGACGCGCTCCATCAGGCCCTCGACGAGTCGATCCGCGCCACCGTCACGGCCGCCTTCGCGGCGGAGAGCGACGTCTCGGTGACCGACTCCGCATTGGAGGCGCTGCGTGGCGGGGTGCTGGAGCTCTCTGTCGCCAGCGCCGCCGACGCCACCGCGGAGGCGACCGCGGAGCTGTTCGCCGCCCCCTCCCTGCAACTGGCGCTGTCGGCGGGGGCGGAGGGCGACGCCTTCGCCGCCCTCTCCGCCGAGGCCGCCGACGGCGCGCTGGAGGCGGCGGCCACGGCGGCCTCCAAGGCCGCCGCCGAGGCCACCCTGGAGCTCTCCCTGGCGCAGGGGATGGCGGGGATGTCGGCCGAGCAGTGTCCCCCCTGTGCCGATCACTACGCCGAGGTCTTCACCGACCGCTTCGTCGCCGACTACGCGCGCCACTACGTCTCCCAGTTCTCCATCTCCCTGGTGGAGGTGGCGGGGCCGGAGCCGGTGGCCGAGGCGCTGGCCGAGGCGGTGGCGGGGGCCGAGGCGGAGGCGAGCGCCGCGGTGGAGATCGTCATCGAGGGCGAGCCGCAGGCGATCCCCGAGGGGCCGGAGGTGCCGCCGCTGGAGGAGGAGCGGCTGGAGGAGTCGGTCGTCGACCGTGAAGTGGTGGAGGAGTACTCCGGCTACCAGGAGGTGGTGATCGAGGAAGAGGCGTTCGAGGAGTCGATCTTCCGGGAGGACGTCAGCGAGACCCACATCCACGAGGGCCTGGAGTCGGTCGAGGGCGCGGATGCCGCGCCCGCCCCGCCGCCGCCGGTGACGGTGGTGGAGGAGACGGTGATCGAGGGCGAGCTGCCCGCGGCGCCGGCCGCCGCGGAGGAGGCGGCGGAGGAGGGCGGGGCGGAGGTCAACCTGTCGGCCGAGGCCACCGCCTCGGCCGAGGCGAGTGCCACGGTGGAGGTGGACATCCAGGGCCTGCCGGGCGAGCCGGCCCCGTCGCCGGCGCCCGCCGGCGGGGTGATCATCCACGAGGCGAACCACGTCACCGAGATCGAGCTGGAGCACCGCTTCGAGCTGCAGGACGAGATCCCCGAGATGAGCCGCGCGGTGGCCTCCTCCGAGGCCAACGCGTCGTCCGGCACCAACGTGTCCGCCTCCGCCGAAACCCGCCTGGAGATCATCGAGGTGGTGCAGCCGGCGCTCACCGGCACCCTGCGCGAGGTGGTGCGCAGCGAGATCCACGACTCGGTGGTGTCGCGGGTGGAGGAGTCCTACTCCAGCAGCGAGCGCTACAGCTCCTTCGACTCGCTGCACGAGAGCGTCACCCGCGAGCTGGTGGAGATCGTCCGCGAGGTGGCCGCGGCGCCGGTGGAGAGCCGCGCCAGCGAGGGCTTCGGCGACCTGATCGTGATCCAGACCACCACCATCCACGGGGTGGAGACGCCGGCCTACGTCGACCAGGTCACCGCCGAGGCGCACGAGGCGGCCTTCGACCAGGCGGTCGACGTGGCGGTGAGCGCCGCCGCCTCGGCCGCCGCCGAGGCCTCGATCCGCCTCTCCCTCGACCTCGGGCTCGACCAGCCGGAGGGGCCGTTGTGCGCCGCCCGCTATGCCGAGGTCTACATCGACACCTTCAGCGTGGTGTTCAGCGAAACCTACTCGTCGAACTTCTGTCCGCTGGCGCTCGACGCGCTGCTGGCGAGCAACGCCCCGCTGGAGATCTCGGCCCACGCCGAGGCCTACGCCGAGTCCTTCTCCACCGCCTCCATCGACGCCGAGGCGCGGCTGGAGGTCAACCTGGACGACTACGCCCCGGCGCCCGGCACCGACGCGCCGCCGGTAGCGGTGGATTTGGAGCGGGTGACGGAGACGTTGGTCGACCACCAGAGCGTCAGCGAATCCTCGGTCCGGGTGGAGCAGGAGAGCGACATGGGGTCCCACCGCGAGGTGGAGATCGACGTCGCCTTCCGCGAGACGGTGATCCGCGAGGAGGTGGTGGGGAGCGAGGCGCCCGCCGGCGCGCCGCCGCCGCAGACGGTGGTGGTGGAGAACCGCGAGATCTACCTGGAGGAGCCGGCCGCTCCCGAGCCCGCGCCGCAAGCGACGGCCGCCGACGACGGCCCGCTGACCGCCACCGCCAGCGCCACGGCGAGCGCCGAGGCCGACGCCTCGCTGAGCGTCGACATCACCATCCACCAGGCGGAGGCCCCCGCGCCCGGCGAATGCCCCTACCAGGACGCCTATCAGGATGCCTACGACGCCGCCTACGACGCCGCCTACGAGGCCGCCTTCGCCAACGCCTACGCCGATGCGTGGGCGGCGGTGATGGCGCTCGCCGCCGAACGGGGGCAGACGGTGACCGAGGTGCAGGTGGAGGTGATGGCCACGCGCATCGCCGAGGCCCAGGCCGACGCCACCGCCACCGCCTACGCCGAGGCGCAGGCCCACGCCGCCGGCACGGCGCAGGTGGTGGTGGTGGTGCGCGAGGCGGTCTCCGCGGAGCTCACCGAACAGCTGGGCGGCGAGGTGACCCACACCATCGAGCAGACCCTCGACCGGCTCTACAGCGAGCACCGCAGCGAGCTGGAGGTGCGCACCGTCGACGAGGTGTACCGCGAGTGCATCAACGACGTGCGCTTCGAACAGGAGGTGGTGCGCGTGGTGCATGCCGAGTGCGCCCAGTCCGCCGCCCCCGCCGCCGCCCAGGTGGTGGTCTACCAGTCGATCGAGACGGTTGCCGCCGCGGCCGCCGCGGCCGCCGACCAGGGGGCGGGCGGCCACGCCCACTCGGTGGCCGCCAGCGCCGCCGCCGAGGCGGCGGCGAGCGCCGCGCGGGAGATCTCCATCGAACTCGAACTGCCCGCGCCCACCGCCGACTGCTCCCTCTGCGCCAGTGCCTACGGACGGGTCTACGCCGAGACCTACGCGCGGGTCTATGCCGAGACCTACGCGGAGAACTACGCCGACCTCTACGCCCGCGCCTACGCCGAGGCCTACGAACGGATGTTCGGCGACCACGGCGAAGAGGAGCCGGTCACCGTCACCACGCCGACCACGGTGACCACCGCTACTACCGCCACTACCGCCACCACCGCGACGACGCCGACCACGGCTACCTCGGCGACGACGGCCACGACGGTGACCAGCGCGACCTCGGCGACGACGGCCACGACGGTGACCAGTGTGACCTCGCCGACGACGGCCACGACGGTGACCAGTGCGACTTCGCCGACGACGGCTACGACGGTGACCAGTGCGACCTCGCCGACGACCGCCACGACCGTGACCAGTGCGACCTCGCCGACGACCGCCACGACCGTGACCAGTG
This sequence comes from Endothiovibrio diazotrophicus, assembly GCF_054657215.1. Lineage (NCBI taxonomy): Bacteria > Pseudomonadati > Pseudomonadota > Gammaproteobacteria > Chromatiales > Thioalkalispiraceae > Endothiovibrio > Endothiovibrio diazotrophicus. The sequence goes on along the minus strand of NZ_BAAHXB010000071.1, from coordinate 4,059 downwards.
TGACCTCGCCGACGACGGCCACGACGGTGACCAGCGCGACTTCGCCGACGACGGCCACGACGGTGACCAGCGTGACTTCGCCGACGACGGCCACGACGGTGACTAGCGCGACTTCGCCGACCACGGCCACGACGGTGAGCAGTGTGCCCTCGCCGACGACGGCCACGACGGCGACCAGTGCGACCTCGCCAACGACGGCCACCTCGGCAACCAGCGCAACGACCGTTACCACCACGACTTCGGCCACCACGCCCACCAGTGCGGGTGGTCCTGCGGAGCACGGCAACGAGGGGTTGGGCAACGGGGAGGATCCGCCTCCGCCCGGTCACGAAACGAATCGGAACGACGGCGAGGGGGCGAGCCCCGGAGATCCCGATCGTCGCGGCGGCGAGGAGGAAGCGGAGGAGCCGGTCAGCGCTACGACGCCTACCACCGCCACCTCGGCCACGACGCCCACCTCGGTGACCTCGGCGACGTCCCCGACCTCTCCGACGACGGCCACTTCGGTGACGAGCGCGACCACGGTGACGTCGGCCACGACGCCGACAACCGTCACCTCGGCGACCAGTGCGACCACGGTGACGTCGGCTACGACACCGACGACGGTCACCTCGGCGACCAGCGCAACCACGGTGACGTCCGCCACGACGCCGACGACGGCGACCAGCGTGACCTCCGCGCCCACGCCGACGACGGTGCCGACGCCGGCCAGCCTGACGACGGCGACCACCGCCACGTCGGTGACCACGCCCACCACCGTGCCGACGCCGACCAGCTCGACGACGGCGACCACGGCCACCAGCGCGACCACGGCGACGTCGGCCACGACGCCGACGACGGTCACCTCGGCGACCAGTGCGACCACGGCGACCTCGGCCACGACACCGACGACGGTCACCTCGGCGACCAGCGCGACCACGGCGACGTCGTCCACGACGCCGACGACGGTTACCTCGGCGACCAGCGCAACCACGGTGACGTCGTCCACGACGCCGACGACGGTTACCTCGGCGACCAGCGCGACCACGGTGACCTCGTCCACGACACCGACGACGGTCACCTCGGCGACCAGCGCGACCACGGCGACGTCGTCCACGACACCGACGACGGTCACTTCGGCGACGACAGCCACCACCGTCACCACCCTGACCACCCCCACCACGGCCGGCGGGCAGGGCGGCCGCGGCCGTGACGGGGAGCGCGCCGAGCGTGGCAACGAGGGGCTGGGCAACGGCGAGGATGCGCCACCGCCGGGACACGAGGAGAACCGCAACGACGGAGAAGGCCGTACCCCGGGTCGGTCGCAGGGCCACGGTGCCGATCAGCCGGAGGAGGCCTCGGACCACGGCGGCGGCGCGCAGCACGGGCGCGAATCCTCCAACGAGGAGGCCGATGAACATGCGAGCGGTGGCCGCGGGCACCACGGCGATGAGGATCGCGGCCATGGCGCGGAGCACGGTAATGAGGGGCGGGGTCACGATGACGACGCGCCTTCTCACGGTCACGAGGAGGACCGCAACGACGGAGACGGGGCGTCCGGCGGCTGTCGCGCCGACGATGGCGAGGAGGGGCGAGCCCACGGCCACGCCGAAGCCGCGGAGGACGGAATGGACGACGCGGCGCGGGTGTGGCTCGGCGACTACCTGGCCGAGACCCTCGGTTCCACCCCGCCAAGTCATGGGGGCGAGGACCATGGGGGCGGCTCCGGCCACGGCGGTGGCGAGGCGGGCGGCGCCCACCACGGCTATGGCGCCGGTGGCGCCGCGGCGGCGGCGGAGGAGGCGGGCTACGAAGTGGTCCGCGACTTCATCCACGCCGACGACGAGGTGGATCTGGATGCCCTCTTCGAGACCCTCAGCGGCGATGCCGGCGCGACGGCGGAGGGCGGTGGCGAGGAGTTCCTCTCCTTCCCCGAAGGTCCGCAAGGCGAAGAGGGACCGGAGGGTGGCGAGGAGGCGGGCCACCCGGTCACCGACCACCACGACATCGATCCGGAGGAGCTACAACGGCAGATGAACTCCACCTGGACCAACTTCTCGTAACGCACGGCACCGGTGGGAGGGCCCGGCGCCCTCCCACCGCCCGCTGTAGGAGCGGCCCCCGGGCCGCGATGGCGCCCTGTCCATGTACTCCCGCAAGCCGGCTGGAGCGCTTGGTTCTGTGTGACCGTGAGATTCGCCGGGTAGAAGCAACGTGCCGGCGTAGAGGCCGCCGGCGGGCGCGGCCCGCCCTATAGGGCGGCCCGTTGCCGCCGCGGTGCGTCGGCGTCACGAGGCCCTTCCAATGGCCACAGACATCCCGGCGACCACGGACCCGTTGGTCTGGTGACGCTCCCGCCGGTATGGTTCGTACGGAATAGCGGCTCATCCCCTTTTATCCCGGCCATCTGACGATCGCCGGGCCGACGATCCGGGCGACGCCGAACGAGATCGTCAGTCTGCCCATCGTTGTCGGGGCGCCGTCCGGCAACGGCTCCGGAACGGCGCGAATTGGGGTACCCTTCAACGATGAAACTCTCCCCGGTGCAACGGCGATACCTCGTCTTCAACCAACTCATCCCGGCGGCGGTGATCAACTTCCTGATCAACGCCGTTTTCGGCTGGCTCTTTTTCCACACCTCGCCGACGGTCCCGCTGCTCCAGCCGCTCGGCCTCAATCTGCTGCCCAACAGCATCGCCCTCGACCTGATCCCGACCACCTTCTTCCTGATCCTCTTCACCGCCCTGGTGGTCTCCCATCAGATCCGCGGCCATCTGCGGCGCGGCGAACTGGAGCCGCTCGACGCCCGCCTCCCCCTCGCCACCCTCTATCGGCCCCACAGCCTCCGCGCCAGCCTCAACGCCGCAGCCCTGGTCACCTCGCTGCTCGTTCCGCTGACGGTGGCGCTGCTTTACGGAATCGGCACGCGGGAGCTGCCGCTGTGGGAGTTCGTCGCCTTCAAGTCACTCTACGCCACCGCGCTGGCGGCCCTGTTTACGCCGCTGGTCGTCCTGCTGGCGCTGGCGGAGAGCGATGCGGCGCTCGTCGGTGTCGAGCCGGGAATGTAACGCCGTAGCCGAACGAAACCGCCCGGCCTACCCAACCCCCGTGGCGTCGACCGCACGCCCTGTAGGGGGGCAAAGGCGTCGGCACGAAGGCCCGGTGACCGGGTGTCGCCGCGTTGCCGTGAAAGTACGCGGGGAGGTGGGGCGAGTGTAGGGTGTGCCGAGGTACGATGCGCACGGCCCTCTCCGACCGGTGCGCCTCCTGTCGTCGGCACACCCTACCCGACTTTCATCGTCCGGGGGACAGCTCAACCACCGTCCATGGTCGTGAATATGAGTCGACTCCGCTGGTTGACGCGCTGCCTCGGCCGACGTAGTTTCGGGGTGGAGATGCGTTCCTCCAACACCACTGGACGACCAGCACCTTCACTCCTCCATGAGGCATGAAATGAGGCCATCAGACGCACTGGAGCGCCACCGATCCGCCATTCGACGGATCGTGGAGAGCAACGACGCAGCCAACCCTCGCGTGTTCGGGTCCGTGCTTCACGGCGACGATACCGAGGAGAGCGATCTCGACCTGCTGGTCGATCCCATCGAAGGCAAGACCACACTGATCAGCCTGGTCAGGATCAAACGCGAGCTGGAAGCGCTGATTGGCGTGGAGACCGATGTGCTTACGCCGATGGCGCTACACGAGCGGTTTCGGCAATCGGTGCTGAGTGAGGCCAGGCCGGTATGAGTCGCAAGCGGCGTTCCGTGGCCGATCGCGTTGTCGACATTCTGGAATCGATCGGAAACGCCGAGTCCGATATCGGAAGCATGGCCAAGGACGAGTTCCTGAACGACGGAAAGACGCAGCGGGCGGTCATCGAAAGCCTGATCGACATTTGATTCGCCATGCACGGAGCGCTGTGGGCACTGCGCAAACGAAGCTATTCTGAATTTCATTCCACGTCATGAAGATCGTCAACACCGAGAACGCGGAACACTACCAATGGGGTGAGCATTGCGACGGTTGGCATCTGCTGAAGTCCGACGGTTTGAGTGTCATCGAGGAGTGTGTTCCGCTTAG
>NZ_BAAHXB010000070.1:0-30169 GCF_054657215.1 Endothiovibrio diazotrophicus | reverse complement strand
TTCGGCTGCGCTGGTGCCTGGTTTAATGTGAGAAAACGGTGGTGGGATAAAGTGCGAGACAACAGACACCGGGACGAGATTCTCGCCGCCTTGGACCTGCTATTCACCGGTATTTGATGCCTTGTCAACAATGCCATCGGTCTCAAACTGGTAACGTAAGATCTCCGAGAGATGAGGCAGCTTTCCAGGCCATGGGGTCAAGTCTTTCCTTTTGCATTTCAACTTTAATCATCAAAAAAGGAGAAAAACGTCGGCACGCGCATATTCAACGGCACCCGACGATGGAGTCAGCCGAAAAGAGGTGGATTTCAGAGAAACGACTAAATGGCGGTTGGCACCAGAGCGGCCCTTTCCCCACCCTTACGCGCGAGCCTTTCGTCGAAGGTGAACAAGATCGCCCCCTCGGCCAGAACCAGATGGAGCGCATCGGCGAAATCCATGCCTTCACGATGCAGGGACAGCGCCTCATCGACCCGCTCGGCTTGGCGAACGATCACATTCGGCAACCCCAACACCTGCAATATCGCCCTGCGGACTACCTCACGCGAAAGCCCATACACGCCTCGGAGCACCCATTCGAATTTGAGCAATACGGTATGGGAGATCAGCACCACCCGGTCGCCGCCCAAGACATCCATCGCCGCCCGCTCCTGGACCGGATCGTCGTTGGTGACGTAGCGGACCAGCACGTTGGTATCGACCGCGATCACGACTTGTCGTACCGGACGGACGGCTCGGCAACGGCGGCGCCCTGCTCATCCCGCCACTGAAAACGTAGCGCTTCGGTGATCCCCGCCTCCATCTCCTCAAGGCTCTTCGCAGGACCGAGGTAACCGGTACAGCCCAAGCCCTCTTCCAGGTGAGTTGGCGGAAACGGCTTGGCGGGCCGGACGATCAGCGCATCCCCGTCCTCCTCGATGGTGAATCGGGTACCGACCGCCCAGTGATGGCGTCGCCGGAGGGTGCTGGGGATGAGCAGCGCACCTTGCCCGTCGAGTGCGCAGGTCTCGATGCCGGTGCCGGTAGCCGGCGTGTCCGTTTGCGCTTTTCCGTGGGTGGTCATCGATCGTGGTCCCCGAAAGGAAGGTGATTGGGAAACGTCGCGTTTGATGTCGCCTGTGACTCTCGGATTATAGGAGTGCGCGCCGATGGGAACAAACAAGCAAACAAGATATCCGCCTCAACCGTCTCCGCAAAAACAACCACTTACGCCATCAGCCAAGGGTCACAGGGTCAGGTCTTTCCTTTTGCATTTCAACTTTAATCATCAAAAAAGGAGAGCCCAAGCAGGACATCCGCCCCAACCCCAATCACATCCAGCCACACTCAACTATATGAACGGATTGAGAATCGTCAGTTGTTCGATGACGTGGCCATGCTGGAGATCTTCACTGTACAAGGTCTCGCAGCCGGCATGCTGGGCGGCGGCGATGATCAGCGCGTCGTAGAGGGAGTAGCGGAGCCGGTAGTGAAGACTCAGGGCGCGGTCGTAGAGTTCGGCGCTGGAGTTGACGTGGCAGAGGGGAAGCAGCACGCCGTTGAGGTATTGGAGAGCGGCATCCTGCGGCATCGGAGTGGCGAATTTGCGGGTTGCCAAGTTGAGGAACTCCTGAATCACTTGGTAGCTGATGCAACCTTGGCCGCTCAGCGCCTGCTCCACCAACACCATGGCCCTCTTCCGCTTCTCCGCCGCGCGGTGGTCGAAGGTGTAGACCAGGATGTTGGTGTCGAGGAAGAAGCGCTCAGCGCTCATTCATCTCGTCCCGGCTGAACGGCCCTCCAGCTTCGGTGGTCGATGCGAGCCGTTCCATCAGGACGCGGTAGCCCGCAGCCCGCTCGTTTCCCGAAGCATAGCCCTCCAGCCAACGGCGGAACTGCGCATTGAGGGTGGTGTGCTCCCCCCGCGCCTTCTCCCGCGCCGCCTCGATAAGACGCTCTTCCGCGCTCAAGGTGATGTTCTTCAACATGCCGCCCCCACACTACTATCGTGTACCCAATTGTCGTATTGAACGGTAAGGCCGTCAATTCCGACCACAGACTGGCCTTTCCCTCGTCAAAATCCTGGATACACTCCCTTTTTCGGCACCCCGCTGAAGGCCTTGCGCTGAGCGGCTATGCAGCGACGGCGTGACTAGGAGCCTGTCGGGCATTTAAGTGATATGTAAAGTCAGGTGCTGGGACTTTACTATTGCGCGACGCCCGGTCTATAGTTATTCGGGTTCCTTTTATCTATAGAGTGATTCCCGTAATGGCTGCACACACTATTGACCACGCTACCCTTGAAAACCTGATTGAGGCCGGTTCGGTACGCTCGGCTACCGCCGTCGCCCACGGTGATAGTTGGTCGTTGGTGGTTCGGTACGGAATGACCGAGAAAGCCGTCGCTGCCAAGAACTCGAAGCGAGTTCGGGAGTGGCGGCACCTGGATACCCTGGCTAAATACCTCAAGGGGTTGGGGATCGCCCGATTCGAGACGGATGCCGCCGATTACAACCCCGCTCAGAAAAGCGTTACTCGGCCGGATCGCTCGGCGGCATTGCGAAAAACTCACGAGGCCGCCGCTCATGATGAGTGGTTCCGTCAGCAGGTGGGCGACGCCTTGGCTGCTTTGGACGAGGGGGAAGAACCCCTTTCTCACGACTCCGTTACAGCTCGCTGGAGCGCGCGCCGGGCCGCATTGACGAATCAGGCAGGCGAGGAAGATAAGTGAAACGGTGCTCCGTCGTCTGGTTGCGGCGGGCGGTATGTGATTGGGACGCGATTGTTGACCATATCGCAGAGAACAACCCCGCCGCCGCGATCAACGCCGGCGACCGAATCGAAGAGCACGCCGGCCGTTTGGCCGATCATCCGGAATTGGGGCGGGCGGGGCGGAAGCAGGGAACCCGCGAATTGGTGATCACCGGCCTTCCCTATATCGCGGTCTACCGCTATGAGCGTGAGCGGCACCGGGTCGTTGTGCTGCGGATTCTTCACGGAGCGCGGCAGTGGCCCCCTAATCCGGCGTGAGGATCCATGACCCACAAACAAGACACCCACCCCAACCACCCAGCAAAAACAATTACTTACCAGACCAGGGCAGTACGGCCCGGGGCAGATGCAGAGAGCAGACGCATCATCACCAGAGCGGAAAAAACGCGGGACACCCGCGATAAAGTACCGGCGATAACAAATATTCCCTTACATCCGGCACCGGCGCTCAGCGACGATCAATGGCCAACGGACGCAATATCTCGACCATCACCACGATGTAACGATGACCGAAATATACATCTTGTATAATCATGACTGTCACACCTTTTCCTCTGCTTGACGCAATCGCGGACTGCCACCTAACATGAACCGCCCGAACGTTTGGGCCTGCTCGATTCCGGGTGTATCCAACGATACGATGGGGAGCGCGGCGCGATCCCGCAGGATGTTATTTCATCCCCGGGACTCACACTTCTTGTTCTCGCCTCTATTACGCCTTTCATGAATTGGAGAGGCCCTCGGTATCGATCGTCGATAGTCAATTCATTGGAGAAAGCAATATGAAGAAGGACACCGCCCGCAAGTGCAAGAAGGGCCTCTCCCCCAAGCAGGTGCAGCCCGTGCTTCGCCCCATTTCCGGCATCGACCACACCGCACCGGCCTCGCACCAGTACGGCGTGGATGCCTCCGGGCAGTTCGTCGCCGCGGCGCGCTATCACGTCAAGCTCTACTAGCCAGCACCGCTCCGTTCGGGCATGGAAAGGCAATCGCTCTATTCCATTCCCGGACGGGCGATACGTTTTCCGTCGGCTTACTACCCCCCTGCCGGTCTATCTCTCCGCCTCCTCGCAGTTGCGTCGGCCTTTGCATTTTCCGACCACGCACGGGATCGCATACCGGGAAGAAGAACCGCATTCCCATACCGCAACCGTAGTTTGCCACGCAATAAGAAATCCGTTCGAACCCTTCCACCACCACATCGGGTTCGAATAACGAAAAGCCGCATGGATGAGAAGAAGGGATGCCACCGCCGACTCACCGGGAGCGTGTTTCCCACGTGTCCGCATTAGCGCATCCTGCCCGGCACAATCCGCAAAAATGAAAATGGCGATACGTCCCCCGCGACGGGGTTGCGCCGTCGGGTCCCGACTCCGGTGAGCATCCGTATCCTCTCTTCCATCCCCGCCGGCCTGGACGGCGAAGCCCCGGGCGATCCGCGCATCAAGATCGCGGTGCTGGACGGCCCCGTCGATTTCACCCACCCCTGCTTTGCCGGCGCCAACATGACCCGCCACGCCACCATGGTCGGCGACGAGGCGCGCGCCGACGGCGAGATGTCGCGCCACGGGACGCACGTGGCGAGCCTCCTCTTCGGACAACCGGGCAGTCCGCTGGTGGGGGTGGCGCCGCGCTGCGCGGGACTGATCCTCCCGGTGTTCTCGGACCGGCGCCCCGGCCTCTCCCAGCTCGATCTCTCCCGGGCGATCCGCCAGGCCATCGAGCTGGGCGCCCACGTCATCAGCATCAGTGGCGGGCAGGCCATCGAACCGGGGGCGGCCGAGGACGTGATGGCTCAGGCGGTGGAGCTCTGCCGGCGGGAGAACATACTCGTCGTGGCGGCGGCGGGCAACGACGGCTGCGCCTGCCTGCACAGTCCGGCGGCCCTGCCCACGGTGCTCGCCGTGGGAGCGATGGATCACACCGGGCGGCCGCTGTCGATCAGCAATTGGGGCGAGGCCTACCGCACCCAGGGGATCCTCGCCCCGGGCGAGGACATCCCGGGCGCCGTGCCGGGGGGCGGCATCGAGCGGGCCACCGGCACCAGCTTCGCCGCCCCCATCGTCAGCGGCGTCGCCGCCCTGCTGCTGAGCCATCAGTTGCAACGGGACCGGCGCCCCGACCCTCAAGCCGTCCGCGCCGCCCTCCTGGCCAGCGCGGGCAACTGCACCCTACCCGACGACGACCACCCGCTATGCCTCGTCGGCACCCTGAACCCCGCCGGGGCCTTGGCCCTCCTCGAAGGAGATGAAGAGATGAACAGGAGCACGCCTCCGACAGGTAGCCGCGTCTGCACCTCGTGCAGCGCAACCCGCGATCCCGCCTTCCATGACGCCCCCGACGAGGAGGTGTTCGTCGACTCGGCGGAGTACGCGGACGAAGGCACGGGAGAGGCCGCCGAGGTCTCGATCACCGCGTCCCATCACGGCACCGCCCACGGCATGGCGGCGAGCGGCGCGGACGGCGGGGCCACCCGCCCCTCGGCAAGCGCGCTGCCGGGCCACTCCGGGCGCATCTACGTGCTCGGCGTGCTCGGCTACGACTTCGGCACCGAGGCGAGGCGCGACACCTACAAGCAGCTGATGCCGGCGGCCACCGTGGACGGGGTCACCGTCCCCGCCAACCCCTACGACGCCCGCCAGATGGTGGACTACCTGGAGGAGAACCTCTCCGAGGCGAGGTCGCTGATCTGGACCGTCAACCTGGAGCTGACGCCGATCTACGCGCTGGAGACCTCCGGCGCCTTCGCCCGCGATATCTACGAGATGCTCCACCAGATGCTCGACGGTCAGATCCAGGCCGAGGGCGAGGCCGGCTACATCGAGCGGGTGAGCATCCCGGGGCGCCTCACCGAGCGCACCGTACGACTCTTCTCCGGCCAAGTCGTCCCCGTCGTCGAGATCGAGCAGCCCCGCGGGATGTACGGCTGGAACGTCACCCAGCTGCGCGAATCGGCGGTGGCGGCGGTCAGGGGACACCACCCGGAGGCGGACGACCAGGCGGTGCAGCGCTCGCTGTCGAGCTTCCTCAACAAGATCTACTACGAGCTGCGCAACCTCGGCCAGACCTCCCAGGAGCGCGCCCTGAACTTCGCCGCGACCAACGCCTTCCAGGTAGCCAACGCCTTCAGCGAGGCGATCGGCTACGGCATGGAGCTGGATACGGTGGAGGTCCGCCGCAGCCCGTTCTGCCGCATGGACAGCGACTGCTGGGACGTCGTCCTCAGCTTCTTCGATCCGGATAACGTCCTGCGCGCGCGCAAGCTGTTCCGCTTCACCGTCGACGTCAGCGACGCGGTGCCGGTGACCATGGGCGAAGTGCGCTCGTGGTCGAGCCGCTGAGGGGGTCGCGATGGCCAAGCCCCGCTCGCTGATGCCGATCCAGTCGCCGCCGGTGCGGCGCCCCGACCCGGTTCACCCCCATCGCTGCGTCGACGTCGAGCACGGCTCGCCCGAGGCGCTCTTCGCGGTGCGCATGGCGCTGCTGCACGGCGCCAACTACAACGACCCCGGGGCCTTCGACGCCTGCGCCGCGGCGCGCTACGGGGGAGGTGACGGTGGCGGCCAACGGAGGAACGGACGATGAGCGAGACGGCAGCGACCCCGGTGCTGCGCTTCGACGGCGGCGACGGCCGGGTGGAGCTGGCGGGCAAACTCCCGCTCCACGGCGACGCGGTGACCGTCGAGTTCTGGGCACGCATCGACGCCGCCGCCGGCGCCCAGACCGTGGCCTTCCTCGCCGCCGGGGCCGAGGACCAGCTCGCCCTGCTGGTCCACCTCCCCTATCGGCAACGGATCTACTGGCAGGCCTGGGACGACAACCGCGCCCGCGTCCAGCGGGCGGTGAGCACGGAACTGCTCTCCCGGTGGTGCCACTGGGCCTTCGTCAAGGACACCGCCGCCGGCGAACTCTCCATCTACCTGGATGGCGAACCGTGGGCGAGCGGCAGCGATTGCGGCGGCCCGTTCGCGCCGATCGAGCGCATCGTGCTGGGCAACTACCATCTCAAGCCGCGCCCCTGGAAGGGCGCTCTGGCCGAACTGCGGGTATGGAACACGGCGCGCACCGCCGCGCGGATTCGCCAGTCGATGCACAGCCGCTGCAGCGGAAGCGAGATGGGGCTGGTCGGCTACTGGCCGCTGAACGAGGGCGACGGTGAGGCGGTGCGCGATCGCACCACCAGCGGGATGCACGGCAGCCTCCAGGGGACGGCGAACTGGGAGGTCGCCGAGCTGCCGCTGCGGGAGCGGGCGGTGGCCGCCACCGGCCTGGAGGATTACGCCTACTGGTACCGCTGGATGAAGATGCAGGAAAAGCAGCCGCGGGAGCCGGAGCCCGCGCCGTTTCGCCGCGGACGGATCTGGAGTTGAGCACGCGCCCGGCAAGCGAGTCGCACCGGTGAACGACCCGAGCGACCGCGCCACAAGCCCCCTGTCCGGGGCACGCCGGACGGTGCGCGACTACTACGACCGCAGCCACCAGGCGATGGCGCGCGGGATGCTGCCGGAGCAGCACACCCAACAGAGCGTCTACCTGACCACCCGTTCGCCCCACGACCAGCAGCGGCAGACCAACCTGTTCCTCGCCCGGCGCGCCGGGATCCGCCCCGGCGAACGGATCCTCGACGCCGGCTGCGGCAGCGCCGCCCCGGCGGTGGAGATCGCGCGCCACTACCCCGGTGTACGGATCGAGGCCGTCACCCTCTCGCCCGTGCAGGCCCGGCTGGCCCGCGAGCGGGTACACGCCGCCGGACTCCAGGACGCGATCCGCGTCCACACCCTCGACTACCACCGCCTGCCCTTCGCCGACGGCCATTTCGATCGCGTGCTCTACCTGGAGAGCCTGTTTCATTCGGACGACCTGGCGGCCGCGACGGCGGAGCTGTTTCGGGTCCTGCGGCCGAACGGCACCGTCTACATCAAGGACATGCTGCGCCGCGAAGCGCCCCTCAGCAATGAACAGCAGCGGGCACTGGATCAGTTCGAAGGCGCTACCCAAACCCGCGTCCTGGTCGCCAGCGAAGCGGCCGCCGCGCTGAAGCGGGCCGGCCTCGACGCGGTCGAGTGGGAGGACCTGAGCGACCTCTTCGAGGCCCGCACCTTCTTCGAGATCATGGAGCGCCGCGGGCTCGGCGCCCTGCCGGTGTACTGGGGCGACCTGCGCGGGCGACGGCCGGCCGACGCCGGCGCCGAACCACAACCGCTGTTCGTGCTCGGCGACCTCGCCTACGACTTCGGCACCCCGCGCCGCCGCGACGCCTTCGCCCGCGCGCTGGGCGGCGATCCGCACGAGCCGCTGCGCATGGCGGCCTATCTGGCGGAGCACCCCTCCGCCGTGCGCGGCCTCACCTGGCTGGTCACCCGCGAAGGCGCGCCGCTCTACGCGCTACACCCCGAAGGGGGTTTCGCCACCGAGATCCACGCCGATCTGCGCCGCCTGCTGGCGGGCCAGGCGGATGCCCGTCTGCCGGCATTCGAGCGCATCGAGCGCTGCGCCTTCGCCGGACGGCTGGGCGGACGGCAACGCCCCCTGCTCTCCGGCCAGCGCGTGCCCGAACTCACGCTCGCCGCGCCACGCGGCCTGTACGGTTGGAGCCGCGAGGCACTGCTCGAGGCGGCGCTCGCCGCCGTACCCGAAGCGGCCGTCGCGCCCGCAACGCTGCGCGAGGCACTGCGGGATTTTCTCGACCGCGTCTACCATCGCACCGGCGAGGAGGGACGTAGCGCTCCGGAGCGTGCACTGCTGTTCGCCGCCACCAACGCCGTGCAGTCGTGCCGGGCCCTCGCCGACCTCCTCGCACGGGGGATGGAGCTGTCCGAGGTGGAGGTGCAGCGAAGCGTTGCCGGCCGCAGCGACCATGACTGCTGGGACATCGTGCTGCGGGCCCACCACCCCACCGATCCGCGCCGGGGGGACCGCGTCTACCGCTTCGGTGTCGACGTCGGCACCCCCCTCCCGGTCACCGTGGGCGAGTTGCACGCGTTCAACGAGATGCGCCGCTCCCTTGCCTGAATGCGGGTACGAACTTCGCCTTCCCCCCGGAGCGCTGCGGCGCTCCCCGGGGGTACAAACAGGGGTACAAACAGGACACCCATCACAACCAGCCCAGCAAAACAATCAGTTACGCTTCCGAAAACACCATCATGGTATGCTTCCAAAGAGACATCACTTTACGACTGCAGGCACTCTCCGATGAAAAGCATCACCATCCGCGGCGTAGACAGCAACCTGGATCAAGCCCTCAAGAAGGCGGCCTCGGCCGAGGCCCGCAGCATCAATCAGCTGGTGCTGGAGGTGCTGCGGGAGCGGTTCGGGCTCAGCAAGCCACCCCGGCACACCCGCAAGCACCACGACCTGGACGATCTCTTCGGGAGCTGGGGAGAGGAGGAGTGCGAGCGCATTCAGGGAGCGGTCGATGAGCAACGCAAGATCGATCCCGAGCTTTGGTCATGAGGAGGGCGCTGATCGACACCAACATCTTCTCGCTCGCCATGCGGGGTGATGAGGAGGCGGTGGAACGGCTTCAATCGCTCGATGAGATCGGGTTTTCGGTGATCAGCCTCGGGGAGCTGCATGCAGGATTTCGTGGCGGGAGCAGGGAAAGCCGCAACCGGCGGGAGCTGGGGCGGTTTCTCGATTCACCCCGGGTGCGATTGTTGGAGATCGACGAGGAGACCACGGAGTTCTATGGAGCGATCGTCGTCGCACTGAAGAAGGTGGGAACGCCGATTCCGACCAATGACGTTTGGATCGCAGCGTTGGCACAGCGGCACGGGTTGGGGGTGGTTACGCGGGATGCGCATTTTGGGGTAGTCCCGGGACTGGTGGTGGAGGGCACGGAGGGGTGACTGCGCCGAATGTAGGCTCTTCCTCGCCTTCACCCCCGCTCAATGCGAATCATGAAACGGCTTCGGCGTAAATGATCGGAAGCGCCCCGCCCGAAGGGGCAGTAGACCCCTTGCTGAGATCAGTCAGCCACAAACCGAACACCCATCTTAAGCATCCTTGAAAAACAATTAGTTATCCGATCGAGACGGTGACCACCGAATTCGCTATAGGCACGCGACTCAAGAGGCGGCGTCTTGAGCTTGCCACGGGACCATCTGCACATCGGTGTGGGGAAAATCATCCCCTTTGAAGAGCAGCGGTTCGCCACTGTGGCGGCTCAGGGCGTAGGCGCAGCAGTCGCCGAGGTTGAGTCGGGCGGGATGGCGGCCCTTGCCGTAGCGCCGCCAAGCGATGCGCGCCAGTCCCGCCTGCTCGCCGTTCATGGCGATCACCTCGATCCCGGCGCGATGGATCAGCAGGTCCAGTTGCCGAGCCCCCTCCTCACCCTTTTTGGTCTCGATGACGATGCCCGCTTCGAGCAGGGAGAGGGCGCTGAGCAACCGCCTCGGCGCGGCGGCGATGGCGCGGGCCAGCAGCGCCCCCTCCGGTTCGTGCAGCAGGATGGCGATCAGCGCCGAGGTGTCGATCACCATCAGCCCGGTACCCCGTGTTCGTCGTAGCCGAGGATTTCGTCGGCGCTACGCTCGTCCAAATCGGGCAGCGCGCCGCACCGCTCGGAGATCTCCATGATCGCCTCGTAGACATCGGGCTGGCGCTTGCGGCCGCGCAGCCGGATCAGCTCCGCCTCCAGGGCGTGGATGATCGCCCGGGTGATGCTCTCACCGCTCTCCGCGGCGACCGCCCGCGCCAATCGTTCCGCCTCCGGATTCTTGATGCTCAGTCCCATTGCGGCTCCTTGGTCGAGGGTTATTCTATAAATATGTATAGATTATAGAATTTAGCGCGAACGTCTATCCGCGCGACGGTCGGAAAACGCGCCGAAAACCGGTGGATCGTTGGAACACCATCGGCCATTATGAGAAAATTCCGCTCTTTTCTGGCAGTTACGTCCCCCAAACAGGCGATACCCCCGTGGCCGACTACAAAGACACCCTCAATCTCCCCGACACCGAGTTCCCCATGCGCGGCAATCTGGCCAATCGCGAGCCGGAGTTCCTGCGCCAGTGGGAGGAGATGGCGCTCTACCGCAAGCTGCGCGAGGCGGGAGCGGGCCGTCCCAGGTTCATCCTCCACGACGGCCCCCCCTACGCCAACGGCGACATCCATATCGGGCACGCGGTCAACAAGGTGCTCAAGGACGTCATCGTCAAGTCGAAGACCCTCTCCGGCTTCGATGCGCCCTACATCCCCGGCTGGGACTGCCACGGGCTGCCGATCGAGCTGCAGGTGGAGAAGAAGCACGGCAAGGTGGGGCAGAAGCTCGACGCGGCGGCCTTCCGCCGCCACTGCCGCGACTACGCCAAGGCCCAGGTGGAGGGGCAGAGCCGCGACTTCCAGCGCCTCGGCATCTTCGGTGACTGGGAGAACCCCTACCTCACCATGCACTTCCACTTCGAGGCGGACATCATCCGCTCGCTCGGCAAGATCGTCGCCAACGGCCACCTCGCCCGCGGCGCGAAGCCGGTCCACTGGTGCGCCGACTGCGGCTCGGCGCTGGCCGAGGCGGAAGTGGAGTATCAGGACAAGACCTCGCCGACCATCGACGTGCGCTTCCGCGCGGCGGACGACGCCGACCTGCTCCAGCGCATCGACGGCTACGCCGGCGCCGGCCCGGTCTCTGTGGTGATCTGGACCACCACCCCGTGGACCCTGCCGGCCAACCAGGCGGTCGCCCTGCACCCGGATCTCGACTACCAGCTGATCCAGTGGCACACCCACACCCACGGCGACGAGCGGCTGCTGCTCGCCGCCGATCTGGTCGCCTCGGTGATGAAGCGCTACGGCGCCGGCGAGGAGGACTACCAGGTGCTCGCCACGGTGCGCGGCGCGGCGCTGGAGGGGGTCAAACTCAACCACCCCTTCTATCCGCGCGAGGTGCCGGTGATCCTCGCTGACCACGTGACCACCGACGCCGGTACCGGCGCGGTGCACACCGCCCCGGGCCACGGCATGGAGGACTATCAGGCGGGCCTCCGGTACGGCCTCAAGGTGGACAACCCGGTGGGTCCCGACGGCCGCTTCCTCCCCGGCACCCCGCGGTTCGAGGGGGAGTCGGTGTTCAAGGCCAACGACCACGTGCTGGAGGTGCTGAAGGAGGAGGGGGCGCTGCTCCACTCGCAGAAGATCAACCACAGCTACCCCCACTGCTGGCGCCACAAGACGCCGATCATCTTCCGCGCCACCCCGCAGTGGTTCATCTCGATGGAGCAGAACGGCCTGCGCGCCGGCGCCATGGCGCAGATCAAGCAGGTGGCGTGGCGCCCCGAGTGGGGCCTGGCGCGGATCGAGGGGATGGTCGCCAACCGCCCCGACTGGTGCATCTCGCGTCAGCGCCAGTGGGGGGTGCCGATCGCGCTGTTCGTCCATAAGCTCACCAGCGAGCCCCACCCGCGCAGCGCCGAGCTGATCGAAGAGGTGGCCAAGCGGGTGGAGTCCCACGGCATCGAGGCGTGGCACGATCTCGACGCCGAGGAGCTGCTCGGCGCGGAGACGGCCGACTACGTGAAGGTGACCGACACGCTGGATGTCTGGTTCGACTCCGGCGTCACCCACGCCTGCGTGATGGAGCGGCGCGAGGAGCTGGGCTTCCCGGCGGACCTCTACCTGGAGGGCTCCGACCAGCACCGTGGCTGGTTCCAGTCCTCGCTGCTCACCTCGGTGGCGATGAACGGCGTGGCGCCCTACCGGATGGCGCTGACCCACGGCTTCACCGTGGACGCCGAGGGGCGCAAGATGTCCAAGTCGCTGGGCAACACCATCGCCCCGCAGAAGGTGGTCAACAACCTCGGCGCCGACATCCTGCGGCTGTGGGTGGCGGCCACCGACTACCGCAACGAGATCACCGTCTCCGATGAGATCCTCAAGCGCACCGCCGACTCCTACCGGCGCATGCGCAACACCGCCCGCTTCCTGCTCGCCAACCTCAACGGCTTCGACCCGGCCGCGCACCTGCTCGCCCCGGGCGAGATGCTGCCGCTGGATCGTTGGGCGGTGACGCGCGCCGTCGAATTGCAGGGACAGATCGTCGACGCCTACCGCGAGTTCGAGTTCCACCTGATCTACCAGAAGCTGCACAACTTCTGCTCGGTGGACCTCGGCAGCTTCTACCTCGACGTGATCAAGGACCGCCAGTACACCACCCGGGAGAACAGCGTGGCGCGGCGCTCGGCGCAGAGCGCGCTCTACCACATCGCCTCGGCGATGGTGCGCTGGTTCGCGCCGATCCTCAGCTTCACCGCCGACGAGATCTGGCGGGCGATGCCGGGCGAGCGGGCCGAGTCGGTGTTCCTCGACCAGTGGTACGACTTCCCCGAGGTGGCGCTGTCCGGCGGCATGGATCTGGCCTACTGGAGCGGGGTGATGGCGGTGCGCGAGGCGGTCTCCAAGGAGCTGGAGAAGCTGCGCGTGGCGAAGACCATCGGCTCCTCGCTGGCCGCGGAGGTGACCCTCTACTGCGACGGTGAGCTGGCCGAGCGGCTCGGTGCGCTGGGCGACGAGCTGCGCTTCGTGCTGATCACCTCCTATGCGCAGGTTCTGCCGTTGGCGGAGAAGGCGGCCGATGCGGTGAAGGGCGAGGTCGGCGGGCCGGAGCTGTGGATCAAGGCGGTGCCCACCGCCCACACCAAGTGCGTGCGCTGCTGGCACCACCGCGAGGACGTCGGCGCCGATGCCGAGCATCCGGAGCTGTGCGGGCGCTGCGTGGAGAACGTGGCGGGCGAGGGGGAGACTCGTCAGTTTGCCTGACATCTGTCAGACCGTTCTTACACCCGTTCAGACGGCTGATCTTTTTCACAAGGCACCCTTGCGCCAACCGCCAACAGGGTATAAATAAACAGTAACCACAACACACCAACCGCAACCCACCATGTACACCAAGGAATCCATCGCAGAACTGGCGGATCAGGTACGTAGCTTTCTGGCAAGCCGGGATGAGCGCTTTCGCGTCCCGCCCTATTTGGGAAGTGGCGGACAAGAAACCGGACACGCAATCCAGCTACTGGGGGGAATTCTCAAGTACCAGCAGGAAGGCGAGTGGCCGAGCGACTGGGGCGACGGCGTCATCGCCCCGATCAGCGCCGAGCGCGAACCAGCATTCGAAATCCGTATTCCGCGCCACACCTCACCGAAACGCAATCTGTTCACGATCGCCCACGAGTTGGGACACCTTTTCGTCCATATGGATTACGGCCTGGAGAGCTATGCGGAGACGATCGCGGAAGGCGATTTCCGCGACACCATGATGGCGCGCAGCGCTCGCAACGCCACCGAATACGAGGCCAACCACTTCGCCGCCTGCCTGCTGATGCCCGAAACAGAGTTCCGGCGGGTATGGGGGGAGCGTGCCGGGGACCGCGACGCGGTGGCCGAGCACTTCGGCGTCTCCATTGCCGCGGCGACCACACGAGGCCAGTTTCTGGAACTGATTTCGTGGATTTAGCAGGCTCCCAGCTCCGGCGTGGCCGGAGCGCCCTCCCCAAGGAGGCCCCGCCCACCGTCGCACTGCTCTTCGCCAGCTATGACTTGGTCGGGAGCACCGACTTCAAGGCGGCCCACCCCAACGACTGGATCGCCACCTTTACCGACTATTTCGACACGCTCAACGGCCACCTCACCCACGAGGGCGACGAAGGCTCCCTGCAACCCTGCCAACCGTGGAAACTGCTGGGCGACGAGATCCTGTTCTTCCGCCCTATTGCCGGCATCGAGGAACTCGAAAAGGGAGTGCGAGCCTACTATCAGGCACTGAAGCGATTCGACCCCGGGCTACCGGTAAAAGGATGCGTCTGGGCGGCGGTAATCGACAACGAGATCAATCACCGCATTCCCAAGCGAAACTACACCCCGGCGGACGACTTCCTCGGCGCCACCATCGACGAGGGTTTCCGCATCGCCCACGCCCTCACCCGCCCCGGCTTCCTGACGGTCAGTTTCGACGTGGCTCACCTCCTCCACCGCAACCGCAGCGCCATGCGCAGCAACGTCTATCACGTCGGCTACGAGCGCTTGAAAGGCATCTGGGAGCAGCGCCACTATCCGGTGTTCTGGTATTCGGAGAACCGCGACGGCGACTGCGGCGGCCTGCCCTATGACGCCGCCCTGAAATGCGACTTCGTTCATCGCTACTACAACGAGGAGTGCCGATCCATCGGCGAGACCGTCTTGAACATCCGCGACCAGATCGGCCACCCTCACAGCCAGATCATCGAGGCGTTGTTGGAGAGCCCCAAACAATGAAGCACGTGCATAGGGCGAGCGGAAGCACATGGCGCCTTGCATCCCGAAACCGGTGCACCTCGCTGTCGTCGGCACACCCTGCCACTGATGCCGTTTTTTATTCGATCCCTCCTACCAGATCGCGATACAGCCCGTAGTCGACGTCGCCAAAACAGCAGGCGATGATCCGCTCGAAACGGGCTTCGTAGTTGCGCATCATCGCCACCGCGACCTTGGCGGCACCCTCTTTCGGATAGCCGTAGACCCCGGTGGAGATGGAGGGGAAGGCAATGGTGCGCACCCCGTTCTCCAGCGCCAGCTCCAGGGAGTTGCGATAACAGGCGGCGAGCAGCTCGGGCTCCCCCTCACCACCGCCGTGCCACACCGGACCGACGGTGTGGATCACCCACTTCGCAGGAAGGTGAAAGCCCGGGGTGATCCGCGCCTCGCCGGTGGGGCAGCCGCCCAGCGGGCGGCACGCCTCCAGCAGCTCGGGGCCGGCGGCGCGGTGGATCGCGCCATCCACTCCGCCGCCGCCGAGCAGCGACGAGTTGGCGGCATTGACGATGGCATCCACCGCCAGCCGGGTGATATCGGTTTGAACGACTTCGATCATCACGCTCTCCCCCGAGTGTCGCTGCAAATATACGGACAACCTATCACTCCGTGCGTTTTCCCGTAGGTCGGCGCTACCGCGCCGACACGAACGAAAGCAGCGGAGACAAGGCTATCGCGACCACTCCGAACGGTACGCCTTATTCGGAAAGGGCGGCGGAAACACCGAAAGAGCGGTGTCTTCGTTCACGTCGGCGCGGCAGCACCGACCTACGGCTGCCCGGCAAAACGTCTCACCGGAAACCTTAGCGCCCTTTGCGGTACTCTTCTCCCCATGGACAACATTCTTTTTCTGCTGCTGCTCGGGGCGGTGATCTGGGCCTGGATGGACAACCTGCGGGCGCGGGAGGCGGCGGTACGGGCGGCCGGTAACGCCTGTCGTCTGCGCGGCGTGCAGCTGTTGGATGAGACGGTGGGGCTGGCGGCGGTCAAACTGCGGCGCGACGTCAGCGGACGGCTGCGCTTCGCCCGTCGCTACCGCTTCGAATTCAGCGCCAACGGCGTCCATCGCAGCCTGGGCGAGGTGAAGCTGTTGGGCCATATCCTGGAAGGGGTGGAGATGAGCTTCGCCAACGCGCCGCTGGAGGGGGAGTACACGGTGGAGCCCCCGACGCCTCCGCCTCCCAGCCGCCCGCCGCCGAAGCTCCCCCTCGGCTGGAAGGTCATCGACGGCGGCGCCCCTCCCCGCCGCGACGACTGAGTCCTTCATCAGCGCTCGAGCTCAACGCGGAGAACGCAAAGACGCAGAGATCGCAAAGATTTCTCTTCTCCGCGTTCTCTGCGTCTTTGCGTTCTCTGCGTTTCCTTCCAGAGCGCCTTATTTGACCACCCGCAATGTCGGGCGATTCTTCGGCGGCTCTTCCGGGGCGGGCGGTTCCGGCGGCGGGGTCGGCTCGCCGCCGATCATGTCGCTGAAGACCATCCCCTGGCCGTTCTCGGCGGCATACAGGGCGAGCACCGAAGCCACCGGGATGTAGATCTCGCGGGGGACACCGCCGAAGCGGGCGGAGAAGGCCACCGCCTCGTCGCCCAGCGACAGCCGCTGTACCGCGCGTGCGGCAATATTGAGGACAATCCGCCCTTCCTGGACGTGCTCACGGGGCACCGACACCCCCTCGCCGTCGGCGTGGACCAGGATGTGGGGGGTGAATCCGTTCTCCGCCACCCAGTCGTAGAGGGCGCGGATCAGATGGGGACGTAGCGGCGTCATGAGTGGCTCTCTCCCGGGAAACCGTCCTTATACAACAAAAGGGGCGGTCTCCCGCCCCTCCCTTTGATCGGCCTTTACCTCGGCCCTTACCTCAACTCCTTCTCCGCCTCGCTCAGGCTCTCGCGGAACGACTCGCGGGCGAACATCCGCTCGGCATAGGCGGTCACCGCCTTGGCCTGGGCCGGCAGTTCGATCCCCCAGTGGGGCAACCGCCACAGCAGCGGGGTCAACGAGCAGTCGGCCAGCGTCAGCTCGTCGGAGAGGAAAAAGGGTGCGGCTCCGAACAGCTCGTTGCTGGCGATCAGCTGCTCGCGCAGCTGCTTGCGGGCGGCGCTCGCCTTCTTGTCGCTCTTCGTCTCCAGCTCACCGAGCATGCCATACCAGTCGTGCTCGATGCGGTAGAGGCCGAGGCGGGTGCGCGCGCGTGCCACCGGATCCACCGGCATCAGCGGCGGGTGGGGGAAGCGCTCGTCCAGGTATTCCATGATGACCCGGGCGTTGTAGAGCACCAGGTCGCGGTCTACCAGCGTGGGGACGTTGTTGTAGGGGTTGAGGTCGATCAGGTCCTCGGGAAGGTCGTTGGGGTCGATGTCGACCACGTCATGGGTGATCCCCTTTTCGGCGAGCACGATGCGCGTGCGATGGCTTTCGGGACAGAGCGGTGCGGAGAAAAGGGTCATAACAGAGCGTTTGTTGGCGATCAGGGCCATGCAACTTATCCCCCTGGAGGGTCATCGGGCGGGGCGGCCCCGCTTGCATACGCGGAGCCACCGGAAACAGAGACGGCGTCGGCGCCCGAAGGCGCCGACGCCGCGGCCGTGGGCGCTGGTGCGCCCGCGCCTAACCATCGGCAATGTCGGTTAGGCGCGGGCGTAGTTGCAGGCCCGCGGAGGTCCGACCTAGTGGACGTCCTTCCAGTACTCCTTCTTCATCAGGTAGGCAACGACGGAGAAGACCACCAGGAAGAGCAGCACCCAGGGTCCGAGGGCGGCGCGCTTGAGGGCGGCCGGCTCGGCCATGTAGACCATGTAGTTGACCAGGTCACCGACGTACTGGTCGAACTCGCCCTCGCTCATGGTCGCCTGCTGCTGCCACAGGACGTTGGGCATGGAGGCGTTGCCCAGCACCTTGTTGTTGACACCCCAGGGACGGTGGTCGTCGGGGTAGAAGGTGCGCAGGTAGGTGTAGACGTAGTCCGCACCGCGGGCCCGGGTGATCACCGTCAGGTCCGGCGGGGTGATGCCGAACCACGTCTTGGCGTCGTCCGGCTTCATCGCCACCTTCATCACCTCACCGACCTTGGCGCCGGTGAAGATCATGTTGGAGGCCACCTGCTCGTCGCTGATCCCCAGGTCCTGCCCCATGCGGTTGTAGCGCATGTAGGCGGCCGAGTGGCAGCTCAGGCAGTAGTTGACGAAGGTCTTGGCGCCGCGCTGCAGCGACTCGGTGTCGTGCAGGTTGATCGGGGCCTTCTCGTAGTGCGCCCCCTCGCTCGCCACGGTGATGGCCGGCAGCAGGGCCAGCAAGAAGATCAGGAGGTTCTTTTTCATTTCGTCACCCTCTCCGGAACCGGCTTGGTCTTGTCGATCTTGCTGTAGATGGGCATCAGCAGGAAGAACAGGAAGTAGAGCACAGTGAAGATCTGCGCCATCAGGGTCTTGGTCGGAGTGGAGGGCTGCATGCCGAGCCAGCCGAGGACCACGAACGAGACGGTGAAGACGGCGATGGCGATCTTGAACAGCGGCCCCTTGTAGCGGATCGACTTCACCGGGCTACGGTCGAGCCAGGGGAGGAAGAACATCAGCACGATGGAACCGAACATCACCACCACGCCGGGGAACTGGGAGCCGAACATCGGGGGCACGGCGCGCAGCATGGCGTAGAAGGGGGTGAAGTACCACACCGGCGCGATGTGCGGCGGGGTCTTCATCGGGTTGGCCGGCTCGAAGTTGGGGTGCTCGAGGAACAGGCCGTTCATCTCCGGGGCGTAGAAGATGATCGCCGCGAAGAAGAACAGGAAGACGCCGACGCCGACGATATCCTTCACCGAGTAGTAGGGGTGGAAGGGGATGCCGTCCGCGGGGGCCTTGTCGCTCCAGCGGTTGCCCTTGGGCCCCTTCTTCACCTCGATGCCGTCGGGGTTGTTGGAACCGACGGTGTGCAGCGCGACGATGTGGATGAACACCAGCGCGGCGAGGATGAAGGGGAGCAGGAAGTGCAGGGCGAAGAAGCGGTTCAGGGTGATGTCGGAGATGACGTAGTCACCGCGTACCAGCACCGAGAGATCGGGGCCGACGAAGGGTACCGCGGCAAACAGGTTGACGATCACCTGCGCGCCCCAGAACGACATCTGGCCCCAGGGGAGCAGATAGCCCATGAAGGCGGTGGCCATCATCGCCAGGTAGATGATCACACCGATGATCCACAGCAGCTCGCGGGGCCCTCGGTAGGAGCCGTAGATCAGGCCGCGGAACATGTGCAGGTACACCACGATGAAGAACGCCGAGGCACCGGTGGAGTGCATGTAGCGGATCAGCCAGCCCCACTCCACGTCGCGCATGATGTACTCGACGGAACCGAAGGCGAGCCCGGCATCGGGCTTGTAGTTCATGGCGAGCCAGACGCCGGTGAGGATCTGGATCACCAGCACCAGCATGGCCAGGGAGCCGAAGAAGTACCAGAAGTTGAAGTTCTTCGGCGCGTAGTACTCGGAGAGATGCTCTTTCCAGGTCGAGGTGACCGGGAAGCGGGCATCGACCCATTGCAGTAGATTGTTCAACATTTCTATTAGCCCTCCGCGTGGTCGACGCCGATCACGATGCGGCTGTCGCTGAGGTACTTGTAGGGGGGCACCTCCAGGTTCTTCGGCGCCGGGACGCCCTGGAAGACGCGACCGGCCAGATCGAAGCGGGAACCGTGGCAGGGGCAGAAGAAGCCGCCTTTCCAGCCCGGCCCGAGGTCGGCGGGGGCGACGTCGGGGCGGTAGGTGGGGGAGCAGCCCAGGTGGGTGCAGATACCCACCAGCACCGAGTACTCCGGCTTGATGGAGCGGGTCGGGTTCTTGGCATACTCCGGCTGCTGCGGCATCTCGGAATTGGGATCCTGCAGATCCCCATCCAGGGTAGGCAGCGCCGCCAGCGCCTCCTTGGTGCGGTAGACCACCCAAACGGGCTTGCCGCGCCACTCGGCGATCACCATCTGACCAGGCTCCAGCTTGCTGATGTCCACCTCCACCGGGGCGCCGGCCGCACGGGCCTTGGCGCTGGGGAGCCAGGACGCGACGAACGGCCATGCGACCGCTACGGTCCCGGCACCGCCGACGGCAACGGTCGCCGCGGTGAGGAAGCGGCGTCGGCCGGTATCGACTTCGTTACTCATCGAACCTCTCCAATACGCGTAAACAAAGAAAAACCTAAGCCATCACGCCCCGCCGCCGCCGCCCGCAAGGGGCCCGGCCACGCAGCAGAATTTCAGCGATTACTAATATGCAAGGGCAAAACGGGGGGTATTCTCGTATAAACCCTAGGTGTTGGTCAACAGGCGTCGATCAGACCGGATTGGGGACGTCAATGAAAAGATGTTCCAAATCAAATTGTTGTAAAATTTTATCGGCCAACGCCTGGACCCCCTCGCGCTCGGTGGCGTGGTGACCTGCGGCGAAATAGTGGACCCCCAGCTCCCGCGCGGCATGCACCGTGTGCTCGGCGATCTCACCGCTGACGTAGGCATCCACGCCCAACGCAGCCGCCTCTTCGAGGTAGGAGTGGGCCGCGCCGGAGCACCAGGCGACCCGTTCGATACGGGCGGGCCCGCCCTCGACATGGAGGGGCTCCCGGCCCAAGGCGCCGGCGATCCGCGCGGCGAAGGCCGCCGGCGCGAGCGACTCGGCCAACCGCCCATGCAGCCCCACCCCGGGCCCGGCCCCCTCCACCACCAGCCCCAGCCGACGGGCCAACCGGGCGTTGTTGCCCACCTCGGGGTGGGCATCCAGCGGCAGGTGGTAGACGATCAGATTGGCGTCGGCGGCGAGGATCCGCCCCAGGCGACGGCGCTTCATCCCCACCACCCGCGGGTCCTCCCCCTTCCAGAAGTAACCGTGATGGACCAGCAGCGCATCGGCGCCCCAGTCGATCGCACGCTCCAGCCACGCCTCGCTGGCGGTCACCCCGCTGGCGATCCGGCGGATCTCCCGCCGCCCCGCCACCTGCAATCCGTTGGGACAGTAGTCCTGGAATCGGTCCGCTTCGAGCAGGGCGTCGAGATAGGCGATCAGTTCGGCAACGGGGGTCATGGGCATGCTCCAGGGCAGGGGCTCGGCGGAAAACCGTCCAGGAAATCAGGAGAATACTGAAACTCTTCAACAAAATACATGAATTCAATCAGTTAGCAAGCACTTACCGGCCCGTCACCCTTTACCTCCCCCACCCCGGGCGCTATCATTGGCGCCCTTTCCCCCTGTGCACCAACCCCACGGCCCGCGATCATGCGCATCGGACCCTACGCCCTGAAGAACAACCTGATCCTCGCCCCCATGGCGGGGATCACCGACCGCCCCTTCCGGCAGCTCTGCCGCAGCCTGGGCGCCGGCATGGCGGTCTCCGAGATGGTCTCCTCCAACTCCCTGCTGTGGGGCAGCAAGAAGACCCGCCAGCGGGCGGACCACGACGGCGAGCCCGATCCCCGCTCGGTGCAGATCATGGGCGCCGACCCCGGGATGATGGCCGACGCCGCCCGCTACAACGCCGACAACGGCGCCCAGATCATCGATATCAACATGGGCTGCCCGGCGAAGAAGGTGTGCAACGTCGCCGCCGGCTCCGCGCTGCTGCGCGACGAACGGCTGGTCGGCGCGATCCTCGACGCGGTGGTCGGCGCGGTGGAGGTACCGGTCACCCTCAAGATCCGCACCGGCTGGGATCGCGCGAGCCGCAACGCGGCCGCCATCGGCCGCATCGCCGAGGCCGCCGGCGTGCAGGCGCTGGCGATCCACGGCCGCACCCGCGCCGACGCCTACCGCGGCGAGGCGGAGTACGACACCATCAAGGCGGTGAAGGACGCCATCACCATCCCGGTGATCGCCAACGGCGACATCCGCGACCCGCACAAGGCACGGCACGTACTCGAGGCGAGCGGCGCCGATGCAGTGATGATCGGCCGTGCCGCCCAGGGCCGCCCGTGGCTGTTCCGCGAGATCGACCACTACCTGCGCACCGGCGAGCGGCTCGCCCCGCCGACGCTGGCGGAGGTGCGCGACATCCTCCTCGGGCACCTGGAGAACCTCTACCGCTTCTACGGCGAGTACACCGGCGTGCGCGTGGCGCGCAAGCACATCTCCTGGTACAGCAAGGGGCAGCGCAACGGCGCCGCCTTCCGCGACGCGGTCAACCGGGTGGAGAGCGTCGAGGAGCAGTTGACCGCCACCCGCACCTTCTTCGACCTGCGGATCGACGAGGAGGAGAGCCTGGGGAGGATCGCCGCATGAGCAGCCGTGCGGAGGCGATCCGCGCGCTCCCCCCGGTCGAACAGAGCGACGAACGCACCCTCGCCCAGTGCGTCGAAGCGGCCCTGGAGAAGTATTTCCTCCACCTGGAGGGGCAATCCCCCAGCGACCTCTACCAGATGGTTCTCGGCGAGATGGAGAAGCCGCTGCTCGCCACCGTGATGCGCCAGGCGGGCGGCAACCAGACCAAGGCCGCCGACATCCTCGGCATCAACCGCGGCACCCTGCGCAAGAAGTTGAAGCAGTACGGGTTGGACTAGCGCCCCAAACCGCGTTGCGGCGCACAGGGCGTGCCGGCACAAAACCACAGGTCAAAGGCTAAAGGCTAAAGGCTAAAGGCTAAAGGAAGACGAAGCCGTGTCCACCCAAACGTACTCATCCGACCGGCAAGGCGTCGAAAAACCGGTGGTGTCGAGCGAAAGCCCTTTTACCTTTTGCCTTTCACCTTTGACCTGATGTGGAGCGGCCTATACAGGCGCTCCGGGCGTTCACACAAACTTTCAAATCTTCAGAGAGCCGACAAATGATCCCGATCAAACGCGCGCTGATCAGCGTCTCCGACAAGAGCGGCGTTGCCGACTTCGCCAAGGCCCTGCATGAGAAGGGGGTCGAGATCCTCTCCACCGGCGGCACCGCCAGGCTGCTCGCGGATGCCGGGCTGCCGGTGATCGAGGTCTCCGACTACACCGGCTTCCCGGAGATGATGGACGGCCGGGTGAAGACCCTCCACCCGAAGATCCACGGCGGCATCCTCGGCCGCCGCGGCACCGACGACGCGGTGATGGGTGAGCACGGCATCGGTGGCATCGATCTAGTCTGCGTCAATCTCTATCCGTTCCGCGAAACTATCGCCAAACCCGACTGCACGCTGGCCGACGCCATCGAGAACATCGACATCGGCGGCCCGGCCATGGTGCGCTCCTCGGCGAAGAATCACGCCTACGTCACCATCGTCACCGACCCGGCCGACTATGCCGCGGTCATCGACGAGATGACCCGGAACGACGGCGCGGTCAGCGACGCCACCCGCTTCTCGCTGGCGGTGCGCGCCTTCGAGCACACCGCCGCCTACGACGGCGCCATCGCCAACTACTTCGGCGCCATTGTCGAAAACGGCAAGCCGGAAGGCTTCCCGCGCACCTTCAACATCCAGTACCGCAAGGCACAAACCATGCGCTACGGTGAGAACCCGCACCAGCAGGCCGCCTTCTTTGTCGGCGGCAACATCAAGAAGGAGGCCAGCGTCGCCACCGCCCGCCAGTTGCAGGGCAAAGAGCTGTCGTACAACAACATCGGCGACACCGACGCGGCCCTGGAATGCGTCAAGCAGTTCGACCCCATCGCGGAAGGCGGCCCGGCCTGCGTCATCGTCAAGCACGCCAACCCCTGCGGCGTGGCCATCGGCGGCTCGCTGCTGGAGGCCTACGACCGCGCCTATCAGACCGACCCCGAATCGGCCTTCGGCGGCATCATCGCCTTCAACGACGAACTGGACGGCGAGACCGCCGCAGCCATCGTCGAACGCCAGTTCGTCGAAGTGATCATCGCCCCCAGCGTCTCTGCCGCCGCCATCGACGTGGTGGCGGCAAAGAAGAACGTGCGCTTGCTCGAATGCGGCCAGTGGCCAGCCGAACCGGGCCAGCGCCTGGACTTCAAGAAGGTGAGCGGCGGCTTGCTGGTGCAGGACGCAGACCTCGCTCTGTACAACGAGCTCAAGGTGGTCACCAAACGCGCCCCCACCGAGCAGGAGATGAAAGCCCTGCTGTTCACCTGGCGGGTAGCCAAGTTCGTCAAGTCCAACGCCATCGTCTACGGCCGTGACAACATGACCATCGGCGTCGGCGCCGGCCAGATGAGCCGGGTCAACTCGGCGCGCATCGCCGGCATCAAGGCCGAGCACGCCGGTCTCGAGGTGCAGGGCTCGGTGATGGCCTCGGACGCCTTCTTCCCGTTCCGCGACGGCATCGACAACGCCGCCGCCGCGGGCATCGCCGCGGTGATCCAGCCCGGCGGCTCGATGCGCGACGAGGAGGTGATCGCCGCGGCCGACGAACACGGCATGGCGATGGTGTTCACCGGGATGCGCCACTTCCGGCACTGACAACGATTTTTTCCGGCGAAAAAATCGTCATTGCCTTTGGAACGGAAGAAGCCCGGCGTTTGCCGGGCTTCTTCCGTTTCAATCACGCCCTCCCCGCCGCTTCACCCCCGGTATTCCGCGCAGGATCCCCAACCGCAATCAAATCCCCCGACTCTGCTCGGGCACTCCGACAAAGGCGGCACGAACACGCAGCAAGACCGTCATCGCGAACACCTTCAACCGCTCCCCCCGCACCGCCCATCCGCCGCCGAAATAGATCTTCGTCAGCCGGAGCATCGTCTTCGGCCTGAAGTAGAACTTGACGTACATCTCCCGCTGCTTGTCGAGCAGGATCTCCTTGGTCAGGCCGTAGGGGATGAAGACCGGATTGGACTGGGAGAACTGCGTCAGGTCGGACTTGTCGAGGGTGCCGTAGCGCTCGGCCTCATCGTACTGCTGGGTGCCGGGGAACGGGGTGTTGATCGCCGTCATGATGATGTCGAGGGGGATGTCGAGCGCGTATTGGATGGTACGGTCGATGGTCTCCACGGTCTCCAGGGGATGGCCGATGATGAAGAAGCCGCGGGTCATGATGCCGATCTCGCGGCACCAGCCGAGAACCTCGGCGGTCCGCCTGAGGGAGAGCCCCTTGCGGATGGTCTTGAGGATCTTCCGGTCGCCCGACTCGATGCCGAAGGCAATGGTCCAGCAGCCGTTGTCGCGCAGGAATTGCAGGAATTCGTAGTCGACACTGCTGATCCTCGCCATGCAGCTCCAGTGCAGGGAGATCCCGTCGGCGCGGAGCAGGTTGAACAGCTCGTAGACCCGCTCCTTGTCGAGCAGGAAGTTGTCGTCGAGAAAATCGATCTCGCGCACGCCGTAGCGGCGGACCAGCAGCTTGATCTCGTCGAAGATATTCCTGGCCGAGCGCTTGCGGTACGCCTTGCCCATGGAGACCGCGCAGAAGGTGCATTTGCTGGGACAGCCCCGCGAGGTGATCATGCTCAGCAGGGGCTTCGCCTTGTGCAGGAAGAGCGGCGGCTTGTAGACGTCGATATCCGGAATGAGATCGAAGGCCGGAAACGGCAGGGTATCCAGGTCCTCCACGAACGCCCTCGGCGCGGTATGGACCAGCCCGCCCTCCGCATCGCGGTAGACAATGCCCTGAACCCCGGAGAGCGGCTCTTGCGCCGACAGCGCATCGAGCAGCTCGCGGGCGGTAATCTCGCCCTCGCCGACGACGCCGAAATCGAACGCCGGAAACGACATCGCGTGCTCGACGTTCGATGTGATATGCCGGCCGCCCAGGATCGTCGTGACGTGAGGAAACCGCCGCTTGATCATGCCCGCGATCGATGCGGCCCGGGGAAAGAGCACGGTGGTCGCGCTGATCCCGACGAACGACGGGGAGAATTCCTCGATCTCCTGTGCCACCTGCGCTTCGGTCAACCTCAAGGCCAGGGCGTCGGTCACCTTCACCTCATAGCCGTGTTCCCGCAGATAGGATGCGACGTAATAGATGCCGAGAGGGATGTGCTCACCATCGATGGCTTCCTGCACCGGGGAGACGTGAGCCTCCTCTGCAGCGACGAAGGGCATCAGCAAATATACCTTATTATTCATACGGATACTCGATTCTTCTCGGTCGCTGGGCATACGCTGGATGATAGAGGATCGGGGGGCTTCCGTCCGCACCGATGTGCACCGGTCGGATCGGCCTCCGACGCCTGGCGCGACAGACACCTCGTTCGGCAGGCGCTTGGGGCCCTTACGCCGAGGCGACATTCGAACGGTGGACCATCAGGATCCGTGCCAAAGGCGGCGACCCCGGGAAGACGCGGTTTTCGGGCGATCCAACGGGACGCCAGGGCGCGACCCATAGGCGTCAATAGGCGCTCATAAGCGCTATCGGCGACCGTTTCCAAATAAGCGCCGATAGCGGGAGGATTAGGGAACGAATGACCGGATAGCTTCCGAATTGGACGTAGCGGGCATGAAACAAACGCAAAATTGCATGCGTTCCGCACTCGGGCGGTTAAGGCGCCGTTGCCGATGGGCGGCGGATCAGAGTACTCCCGAGTTGAAGAAGCAGACGCCGATCCAGAAGTGCAGCACGGTGACCCCGGCGAGATTGTGGTGGCGCAGGTAGAAGGCGCCGAAGAGCAGACCGCCCACCCCGATCACGGCCACCGCCGGGAGGCCGAAGTGGATGTGGAACAGCCCGAAGAGGATCGAGGTGAAGACCACCGAGCGGAATCCGCGCCGGTCGTCGAGAAAGCGCTGCAGCGCGCTCTGGAAGAAGCCGCGGCCGAACAGCTCCTGCAGGAAGCTGTGGAAGAGGTAGGCGAGTACCGGGAGGGGATCGAGGGGATTGCCCTCCTTGCCCGGCAGGACGCCCGTCTTCACCAGGCCCACGGTGATCAGCACCGCCACCAGGGAGATCGCCCCGCCCTCGATCAACGAGCGCCTCATGCCCTTGGTGGTCAGGCCCAACTGCTGTAGCGGGATGTGCATCATGCGCACGATGCCGATGCTCGGCAGCACCAGGATCACGGCGAAGATCCAGGCGAACTCCATGCTGTTGGGGGTGATGTCGACGCGGTGGGTCAGCAGCAGGTTGTTGGTCACCAGACCGATCGCCATCAGGGTCATGGTGTAGAGAAAGAACTTGCCGAACTGCTGCTGCTCGCGGGCGGCCTCCAGTTGCCGCTCCAGCGTCGCCACGTGCCGATCGGTCAGCCCGCGCATGCGCCCGACCACCGCCGCCGCCAGCCCGGCCTTGAATTCGGTGAGCAGATGCTTCCCGTCATCCAGCCGCTCCAGATCCCCGGGGCAGATCCGCAACAGACGGCTGTCGCCCTTGGCCCGCGCCGAAAGCGAGCGCGGGGCGCCGTCGATAAGGGCCATTTCGCCGAGCATCTCCCCCTCGCCCAGCACCGCCACCTGCTGTTCCGCCCGGCCGCCGTGTGATGCGCGGAAGATATCGACCCCACCCGAGGTGATCAGATACAGGTCGTCGGAGAGTTCCCCCTCCTCCATGATCAAGGCACCGTCGCGGTAATCGACGGCACGCGCGATCTCCCCCAGGGCGGCGAGGATCTCCGGCGAGAGGCCGGGCAGCCGGTCGAGCAGCCTGCGCAGCGGAACGGAGGGGGGCTCCCCGGCGGGAAGGGAGGTCGAGGTGTCGGGGTGGGAATTCATGGCAGCAAAGGGTATGGGGCGCTCGGGGGCGGGTCAATCCTGTAATTCTCGCGGATAACCGATCAGCATGATCTCCGCGAGCAGCGGATCCGGATGGATCTTGCGGATGATGAAATGGTAGTCGGCCATCGCTTCGAGCAGGGCGCGGATCTCGAAGAAATCCCGGGGATTGTGGTAGATCGAGATGCACAGTAGCGGGCAGTGGGAGCGGATGGTCTGCTCGGCACCGAGCAGCACGTCGTACTCCGCACCCTCCACGTCGAGCTTGATCACCCCCACCCGCTCGATGGCGTGCTGCTCGACGAAGCGGTCCAACGTCGTCACCTCGACCTGCTGGCCCCCCGAACTCGTCAGGCAGGAAGCCCCGCCCTGGCTGATCAGCCCCATGGTCCCCGGCCGGGCACCCAAGGCCACCGGGGCGACCTCGACGTCCGCCACGGCGAGCCGGCGGAGATTGCCCTCCAGGCGCGTCTGGTTGGCGGGATCCGGCTCGAACGACCAGATCCTGCCGAAATCGAAGGTCTCGCGGAAGACCAGGGCGGAATCGCCGACGTAGGCCCCGCCGTCGATGACCGCACCGCCCTTGAAGCGGTCGATCACCGCCCGGTCGAGAAAGCGCAGGCCGTTCAGGGCCCAGAACGACGTCGCGGCGAACTCCCCCTCATGGGCGATGTCGGGAAAACGCCGGAGGATCTCGCGCGGCTCGATCTGGCGCAGCCCCTCCCATTCGTCGGCCGTCGGCTGCACGCGGAAGACATTGTTGCGGTAGATCGTATCGACGCGACCGAGAAAGGTCTCCACCGTGCGCCGGCTCTCGCCGTCCAGCCCCGCCACGAGACGCTCCCGCTCCGCCTCGCCGTAACCGCTCTCGATGAACTGGCTCACATAGGCCAACATGGCCGGACTGCGCAGATGGAGCCCCGGCGTGAGGTGGGCCAGGATCAGGCGCAGCCCCGATAGCGTATTCAGCGCGTACTCGATGCGTTTCAGGGCCGCCAGCGAGAGGCCGGCGGCGATGCCGCCGCGCAGGAGAGTTGAGCGTAGTTTCATGGTCGCTCCAAGGGCGTGTCGCCGGGGAGGCGGCGCGGGCGCCTTCGCAGGCACTCGAAAAGCCGTGAATTCTACTGCGCCCCCCCCCCGGTTGTCACCGGCACTTCAGACCAAAGACAACGCCCGCGCCCCTTGATCCGCCGCCGCCCGCCTGCTACTTTCCTCTGCGCTTTTTCCACACCATGACCGGAGGGTTCCGATGACTGTGTCCAACCCCTTCCGGGCGGCCGGCGAGTAACACCCTACCGCCACCCCTGCCGCCCGGCCTTGCGCCGGGGCACCCGCTGCCCCTGTCGAAGCTTGCTCGACGCCGCATCCGGCGTCAGGGGTTGTCATGTCTATCGAACTCTCTCTCGGCCAACTCGGTTGGCGTCCCTTTTTCCAGCAACAACTGCATCTCGACGAGTGGGGGCGCTGCGCTGCCGCCCGCGTCTTCGAACGGAACCGTTCCAACCTCCTGGTGGTGGGCGAGGCGGGCCAGCGAACCCTCCCGCTGGCCCCGTCCATGCCGCCGCTCACCGTGGGCGACTGGCTGCTGCTCGATGGGCAGGACCGCTTCGTCCGCCCGCTGGAGCGGTTCTCGCTCTTCTCCCGGCGCGCCGCCGGCGAAAAGGTGGCAGAGCAGTTGATCGCGGCCAACGTCGATACCCTCTTCGTGGTCTCCTCGCTCAACCTCGACTTCAACCTCAGCCGCATCGAGCGCTACCTGGCGCTGGCCAACGAGGCGGGGGTGGAAGCGGTGGTGGTGCTGACCAAGGCCGATTTGGTGGAGGCCCCGTTCTCCTACGTCGAACGCCTGCGCGCCATCGATCCACTGTTGATGGTGGAAGCGGTCAACGCCCTGGAGGCGGCGAGCGTCGCGGCGTTGAGTCCCTGGTGTGGCGAAGGCCAGACCGTCGCCCTGCTCGGCTCCTCCGGCGTGGGCAAATCGACCCTGGTCAACACCCTGCTGGGGCACGGCGTCCAGGCGACCGGCGCGATCCGCGCCGACGACGACAAGGGGCGCCACACCACCACCGCCCGTTCGCTCCACCCGCTGCCCGGCGGCGCGCTGCTGCTCGACACGCCGGGGATGCGCGAGCTGCAACTGGCCGACTGCGCGAGCGGGGTGGAGGAGACCTTCCGCGACATCGTCCAATTGGCCGCGGAGTGCCGCTTCGCCGACTGCGCCCATCAAGGGGAACCCGGCTGCGCGGTGCGCACCGCGATCGAGGCGGGGCGGCTGGAGGAGCGCCGCCTCACCAACTACTTCAAGTTGCTGCGCGAGCAGGCGCTCAACAGTGCCACTCTGGCGGAGAAGCGCCAGCGGGACCGCGACCTGGGACGCTTCTACCGATCGGTGCTGAACGACTCCCTGCGCAAGAAGGGGCGCTAGCAGCCTGTCGGGCTTAGGCGTAGGTCGGCGCTACCGCGCCGACGCGAACGGGGGCAGCGGCCTTTCGTCGTCTCCGCTCCCCCCCTTCCGAACGGGATGTCCCGCTCGGAAGGGGTCCCGTGGCCGCAAGTCCACCGCTTTCGTTCGCGCTAGGAGCCTGTCGGA
>NZ_BAAHXB010000069.1:0-30192 GCF_054657215.1 Endothiovibrio diazotrophicus | reverse complement strand
ACTCGGCTACTTCGCCGAGAGTCAGGGGCTGGCCCACGTGATGACGCTCCAGCAGAAGGCGCATATGCAGCAGCTACCCTCCGGTGGCACCTACGGCTACGTGCCGCAGGTGGATTACTTCTGGGGGCTGCCCA
Source organism: Endothiovibrio diazotrophicus (assembly GCF_054657215.1). Lineage (NCBI taxonomy): Bacteria > Pseudomonadati > Pseudomonadota > Gammaproteobacteria > Chromatiales > Thioalkalispiraceae > Endothiovibrio > Endothiovibrio diazotrophicus. The sequence continues at coordinate 30,058 of NZ_BAAHXB010000069.1, read as the reverse complement.
ACAGCCTACGAACCGGCGGGGTGTCGATGGACCTCGACGCGCTGAACATCACGGCGCAGACGGACGACGGGACGAACAAGTTCAATCTGGTGTTTCAGCTGGGGGCGCTCAGTTCGGCGCTGGAGCATGCGATACCGGAGCAGATGTTTGTGACCGCGGACCATCCGGGGGAGGCGGTCTCGACGGTGAAGGCGCTGTCCAAGGCGGCGCAGCAGGGGCAGAAGATTTACCACATCACCCAAGCGAATCTCGCCGCCGCCCTGGGGGATATTCGATTGGATGACGCGACCGTTCAGGAGATACGAGATGCCATCGCCACCGGGAAGGAGGTGATTACGCATACCGATCCGATCAGTGTGCCGGGGTGGAGTGGGGCGGGGTATGCGGTGTTTGATCCCGTAAAGGGGGATGGGGCTTGGCGGATTGGCGGGGGCGTAAATGGAGGTTACTATTCGTTGGTTACGGAAGCTGGGGCCGCAATACTTTCTCTTGTTTTTACAAAGATGATACTTCTTGGTCCAGTGGCCATATATTTGTATGCTGCGTTGGCTGTAGTTACGGTGCTTGCTGCTATTATGGCAGTTGTTTATGGTCCAGATTTTGGGGCATATCCGAATTCATCGAATTTGATTGAATTCTTCTCTGTAGCACCAGTTATGGGTTCGCTTTTAATGATTGGGTGGGGGCCGGCCATCCCTTTGCTAATCTTCGGATTGATGTTGCAGGTATTGCTTGCTGAGTTGTATGTTCTTGGGAGTATTTGATCGAATGTATAACTATATTGTTGTTTCTTCTATTGCTCTTGTGTTTGCTGTTGGGGTGCTTTCATATGTGTACGGTGGGGGTGTGTTTATTCTATTATTAAGTGTGTTTAATGCGGTTTTGTATGTTCTTTGCAAGAGGTATTCTTCTAGGTGTGCTGAGGCCAGAAAAAAGCTAGAGAGACGCTGATTTAATCCCCGCCGGTGCCCCGGATGGCGGATAATTGGCCCAGCAAGTAGCCTGGATGGAGCATAGCGGAATCCGGGGATTCCCGAAGGCTGTCCCACACGTCCCGGATTCCGCTGCGCTTCATCCAGGCTACTTGCTGCTGCGCGCCTCCGGTATCCCCGCCCGCTACGTCCACGGCACCATGGACGTGCCGGTGGAGAAATACCGCAACTGGATCGGCGGATTCAGCAACGTCATGGCCGCCGCCGACTACGCCTCCTCCGGCGGCATCCCGACGCGCGTGCTCAGCGAGGGCGGCCAGCCCGCCTGGGTGCGCATGGAGCATGTGTGGGTGGAGGCGGCCCTGGACTTCCACCCCGGTCGTGCCTACCGCAACCTGGAGGCCGACCGCTGGATCGCCCTCGACCCCAGCTTCAAGCAGTACGAGTACCTCGAAGGGATCGACGTGGCGCAGATCGCCGGCCTCGACTACCCGGTTTTCCCTTCATGCCCTTCATGGTTGAAGTCTTGGGCCTCAGGGGCGGATGCAGTGGGCGAGGTAGTTGACGGAGAGGTCGTGGCCGAGGCTGTAGTTTCGGAACAGCGGGTTGTAGGTCATCCCCGCCAGCTCTTTCAGCTCCAGGTCGGCGGCGCGGGTCCACGACTCCAGCTCGGAGGGGCGGATGAACTTGGCGTAGTCGTGGGTGCCTCGCGGGAGCATGTTGAGTACGTACTCGGCGCCGACGATGGCGAACAGGAACGACTTCGGATTGCGGTTCAGGGTGGAGAAGAAGAGGTGACCGCCGGGGCGCACCAACCGGGCGCAGGCCTCCACCACCGATGCCGGGTCGGGGACGTGCTCCAGCATCTCCATGCAGGTGACCACGTCGAAACGCCCGGGGTTGGCGGCGGCGAACGCTTCGGCGGTGGTGCGCTGGTAGTCCACTTCGGCGCCGGACTCCAGCAGATGCAGCTTCGCCACCGAGAGCGGTGCCTCGCCCATGTCGATGCCGGTCACCCGCGCCCCGCGCACCGCCATGCTCTCGGCGAGGATGCCGCCGCCGCAACCGACGTCGAGCACCTGTTTGCCGCTCAGTCCGACCCGACGGTCGACGAAATCGAGGCGCAGCGGATTGATGTCGTGGAGCGGTTTAAACTCGCTGTGCGGATCCCACCAGCGGTGGGCCAGCTCCTCGAACTTGGAGACTTCGTGCTGATCGACGTTGAGGGTCGCTTCGGTCATGGGACGGTTCTCCCGGTGAAGGGGTGAGCGCGAAGAACGCAGTGGGCAGGCGCGAATTCTACCGCGTTGCGCCCCCCGCGTCCCGGCCATTCACACGATCCCCCGCCCGTTGCTACACGATCCCCCACCCGTTGCTATCGGTGTCTATGAGCGTTGCCCACTGATAGTGCCTATTGGCGCCTATTGACGCCTATTGGTGTGCCCATGCGCCTGACGCGGATCCGCGGGAAACCGCGCCATTCCGGCGCTGCGGAGGTTGGTACGGATTTTGGTTCTCTGTCCTCGACGTCCTGTCCGGGCCCGATACGAAGCCCGCCGAGTTCCGCCCGAAATGCGAGGTGGACGGCCAGGACTATTGCAAGGTGCGCTACCGGGCGGCCATCAGCTACGTGATGGAGGCGTGGGCCCTGGATGCGGTTCACGTGCCGTGCGACGGCACGTTGGAGACGACCGACGACCAGAGTTGACGGTGCGCGTGGATGTCCGGCCGTGGGCCGGCGAGTGAAGGACCCGATCGTGAATCTCCTCCCTCACCAGAACAGGTTGAACCTCTCCCCTCTTCGCGCGGCTCCCCGTCCGGCTGTCCGGGACACCGCGTCCCGGGGATGGCGCGGGCGCGACTGGTGGGGGGCGCTGGCCCTGGTCCTGGCGCTGGTCAGCCTACCGCTCGCGGCGGCGGACCGCTCGGCCCCGGTGCTGGACCTGAAGGGGGCGATCCATCTCGCCATCCAGCACAACCTCTCGGTGCAGAACGCCTATCTCGGCCGCATCGCCGATCGTTATGGCTACCGCGTCGCCTACGATGGCTACGCGCCCCAGGTCAGCGTCAGCGGCTACACCAGCACCGACTCCGATTTCAACGACGGGGCGCGAACCTTGGACAACGGGGCCGGGCTGGAGCTGACCACCACGGTGAAGAACCGCATCGGCGGCGAATGGGCGGTGACCGGCAGTCACGATGAGAGCTTCCCCGAAGGCGACGGTCAGTCGTTCGACAACGCGATGACCCTGAGCTACACCCAACCGCTGCTGCAGGGGGCGGGCCGGACCGTGGGCAGCGCCCCGCTGACCTATGCCGACTGGCAGGAGGAGTCCAGCGTGCTCTCCCTGAAGTCGACCCTCATGGGGGTGGTCAATGCGGTCGTCGAGGCCTACCGGAGCTATCTGCTGGCGCAGCGCAGCCTGCGTCTCACCCGGCTCTCCCTGGAGCGCGCCGAACGTCAGCTGGAGACCAACCGGGAGCTGATCGCGGCGGAGCGGCTGGCGGCGGTGGAGCTGGTGCAGAGCCAGGCCGACGTGGCCGGTCAGCGGCTGTCGCTGCGTTCGGCGGAGAACACGGTGGACGCCGCGCGGGTCGCCCTGCTGCGCCTGTTGCGCCTGCCGGAGACGGCGCAGCCCGAGCTGAGCGAGGTCATCGAGCCGCAGCCGCTGACCCTGAGCGTCGAGCAGGCGGAGAAGATCGCGCTGGCCAACCGGCCCGATTTCCGCCTGGGCGAGATCGCCCGCGAGCGCGGCGAGCTGGACCGCAAGCTGGCCCGCGACGCCCAGCGCTGGCAACTGGACCTCAGCGTGCAGTACCAGTTGGCGAGTTCGGGCGAGCGCCTGCGCGAGTCGGTCGATGACCTGGGGCAGCCGCGCAAGGGCGACTATGCGGTGGGCGTCAGCCTTACCGTGCCGATCGGCAGCCTCTCGCAGAAGCAGCAGGTGGTGGATGCCGCGGTGGCCCTGGCCGAGGCGCGCAACAACATGGTGGACCTGCGCGAGAGCATCCGCCTGGAGCTGGTGGACGCCCTGCGCGACATCGCCATCCGCTGGGACGAGATCGCTCTCGCCGAACAGTCGCTGGAGCTGAGCCGCCGGCAGCTGGAGCTGGAGCGGGAGAAGCTCGCCACCGGACGCTCCTCCAGCTTTCAGGTGATCAGCTATCAGAACCAGCTGCTCAGTACCGAGAACCAACACCTCACCGCCCAGATCGACTATCTCAACGCCCTGACCCAGCTGGACGCCAGCATGGGCGTCACCCTGCAACGCTGGGGCATCGAGCTGCTCCCCGACGACCAGCTCGACGAGCACGCGGTCCCCCGTTTCCAGGCCACCTCCGCATCGTTGGCGGGTGGGGACGGCACGCCTTGGTCCGCCCCGGCGTTTCCCGAGTAACCTGGCGCTATGGCTTCCCCAACTTCTCGACCACATAACGATTTGTCGACGGACGATCTGGCGTCGCTGCCGCTGTTCTCCGGTGCCGAACCGGGGCCGCTGGTGCCCATCCTCGCCCACTGCCCCGAGCATCGCCTCACCGATGGCCATGTGCTGCTGCGACCGGGCGAGGCCAACCGCTCGCTCTATCTGGTGCTCCACGGCCGTCTGCGCATCCACGTGGGGGCCGAGGATGGCGACCGGCTGAATACCCTGGAGGCGGGGGCCTGCGTGGGGGACGTCTCGATGATCGAGGAGCAACCCGCCACCGCCTTCGTCATCGCCGACGGGGCGACCCGGGTGCTGGAGATCCCCGTCGAGCGGTTCTGGAATCTGGTCGCCGCGGCGCCGGCGGTGGCGCGCAACCTGATGAAGGTGCAGGCCGCCCGCCTGCGCTCCAATACCGATCAGCTCCGCCAGGAGCTGGAACTCAAGCGGGCCCATGCCGTCATCGACGCCCAGCGCGCCGAGCTGGCCCGCCACGCCGAATCCCTGGAACGCACGGTGGGCGAGCGGACCGCCGAACTGGAGGCGTCGCGGCGCCAGTTGGAGGCGCAACAGAAGGAGCTGCAGCAGGCCTACGTGGAGATCGAGACGGCCAACGGCCGGCTCGAGCAGCGCCTCACCGACAAGCGCTGGATACGGCGCAGCGCGCTGCTCGCGGTCGCCGTCGTGGTGATCGGGCTCGGTCTCCATCTCGGCCTGGACGGGGCGCTGCGCTCCAATGCCGGCGGCGGGGTGGTGACCCGGGCGGATGCGGCCACGGCGCGCACCGTCCCGGTCGCCACCCGCGAGGTGCGCGACTGGCTCAGCCTGCGCGGCACCGTTCAGCCGACCCGCTGGGTGGAGGTTCCCTCGCCGCTCAACTCGGTGGTCACCGGGATCCACTTCCGCTACGGCGAGCTGGTGGAGGAGGGCCAGCTGCTGCTGGAGCTGGACACCGCCGAGCAGCGCAGCCGCGAGCGCGACGCCCACACCCAGCTGATCAAGGCCCAGCAGGAGGTGGACCGGCTGCGCAATTGGGCGGACGGTGCCGAGGTGCGGCGCGCCCGGCGCGAACTGGGTCAGGCACAGGACGCCCTCAAGGAGGCGCAACGCACCCTGCAGAGCAGCCGGCGGCTGTTCGACAAGGGGATCATCTCCGGCGGCGAGCTGCACGGCGAAGAGGCCGCGCTCGCCGACCGCAAGCTGGCCGTGGTCGCCTCCCGCGAGTCCCTGGAGGCGACCCTCGCCCAGGGCGGCGAGGACAACCTGCGGGTGGCCGAGCTGGAGCTGGCCAACGCCCGCCAGGCCCACGACGAGATCCGGCGGCAACTGGACGAGGCGGTGGTGCGCAGCCCCGCCACCGGCATCCTGTTCCCCTCTGCCCACGCGGAAACGGCCGCCACCGCGGCGGCGGCAGCCGGCGAGAAGGCGCTGAACGTCGGCTCCCCGGTGGCCGCCAATCAGGCGATGTTCGCCATCGCCGACATGCAGGGCCTGGCCCTGGAGAGCGATGTGGCGGAGGCGGAGGTGCTCAAGCTCGCCGCCGGCCAGCCCGCCACCGTTACCCTCTCGGCGCTGCCCGGCGTCGCCCTGGCGGCGAAGATCGAATCGATCGCCGGCCGGGGCAGCGTGGACAGCCGCGGCGACTCCACCTTCAAGGTGCGCGCCGTGGTGGCGAAGCTGAGCCGCGAGCAGCGCCGTGCGGTGCGCCTCGGCATGTCGGCGGAGGCGCGGGTCGAGGTCTATCACAAGGCCGACGCGCTGGTGGTGCCGTTCGCGGCGGTGACGGTGAAGGACGGCAGCTACCACGTCGAGGTGCTGCGGCCCGACGGCACGCCCGAACGGCGCGACATCGAGGTGCGCGGCACCCTGGTGGACGGCGTCGAGGTGGCGAGCGGACTCGCCGCCGGTGACCGGCTGCTGCTGAGCGGGGGTTGAGGTGCTGGAGTTACGCGATATCCACAAGTCCTTCCAGGTGGGCCCGACCCGCCTGGAGGTGCTGCGCGGGGCCAATCTGTTCGTCGGCCGTGGCGAGATGGTGGCGATCATGGGCAAGTCCGGCAGCGGCAAGTCCACCCTGATGAACATCATCGGGCTGCTCGATCGCCCCACCGGCGGGGAGTACCGGCTCAACGACCGGGCGATCGGCCGCTACAGCGACGACGACCTGGCGCGGGCGCGCAACGAGTTGATCGGCTTCGTCTTCCAGTCGTTCCATCTGCTGCCGCGCCTGAGCGCGGCGGAGAACGTGGCGGTGCCGTTGATCTACCGCGGGGTGAGCGAGCGCGAGCAGCGCCGGCGCAGCCTGGAGATGCTGGAGAAGGTGGGGATGGCCGAACGCGCCCACCACCGCCCCAACGAACTCTCCGGCGGACAGCGCCAGCGGGTGGCCATCGCCCGCGCGCTGGTGGGCGAGCCGCGCCTGGTGCTCGCCGACGAGCCCACCGGCGCCCTCGACCCGCGGGTCGGCGAGGAGATCCTGGCGCTGTTCGCCGCCCTCAACCGCGACGAGGGCATCACCCTGGTGATCATCACCCACGACCCCGGCGTGGCGGCGCGTTGCCAGCGCACCGTGACGATGGCCGACGGTCTCCTGGAGGAGGCGAGCCCATGAGTCCCTACGTCAAGGAGGCCTGGCGCAGCCTCTACGCCACCAAGCAGCGCACCGCGCTGGCGCTGCTGGGCATCGTCATCGGCATCGGCGCGGTGATCGCCCTGGTTTCCATCGGCCGCATCGTCACCAACGAGGCCACCAAGCAGTTCCGCGAGATGGGTACCGACATGCTCACCTTGAGGCTGGCGGTGGCGGGCGATGATCGCAGCCTCAACGACCCCGGGCTGACTGGCGGCCTGGCCGCTCACGTCTCGTGCCTGCGCCTGGCGGCCCCGTTCACCCGCTCCTCGGCGGGCCTTCCCAAGCGTCCCGGCGAGCAGGACGTCAACGCCGAGAAGCTGGGGGTGACCGACGGGTTCTTCGCCGTCAACAAGCTACAGCTGGCAGCCGGACGCCTCATTTCGTCGCTCGACGGCAGCCGCCGTTTCGTGGTGCTGGGTGCGGAGTTGCCGCGGCTGCTCGGCCTGAGCGGTCCCCCCGATGGGCTGGTGGGCCGTGAGATCTCCCTGGAGGACGGGCGTTACACCGTGGTCGGCGTGCTCGCCCCGGCGCCCGAATCGAGGCAGACGCGGGTCGAGCCCGATACCGCCTTCTTCGTCCCCCTCGCCACCACCCTGGGCGGCGGGCGCCACCCGCCGATCCGCGATGTGGCCGCGCGCATCCGGCCCACGGCCGACGAGGGGCAGTGCGTGAAGGCGGTGGAACAGTACTTCCTGCGCCGCAATCCGGCGATGAAGCTGCGGGTGGTCACCGCCGAGGAGCTGATCGAGCGCATGCGCAAGCAGGGGCGGATGTTCAACGTCCTGCTCGCCGCCATCGCCGGCATCTCGCTGGTGGTGGGCGGCGTGGGGATCATGAACATCATGCTCATGTCGGTCACCGAGCGGCGCCAGGAGATCGGCATCCGCCGCGCCCTCGGCGCGCGGCGCAAGGAGATCCGCTACCAGTTCCTGATCGAGGCGATGCTGCTCTCGATGGTCGGCGGTGTCCTCGGGATCGGTGTCGGCGTCGGCGCCTCCTACGTGGTCTCCGAGGTGCAGGCGTGGGAGTTCTTCGTCTCCTGGCAGTCGGTGGTGCTGGGCGCCGGCGTCTCCGCGCTGATCGGCATCTTCTTCGGCTTCTTCCCCGCCCACCAGGCCGCGGGTCTGGATCCGATCACCGCGCTGCGGGCGGAGTAGGGGTGTGGGCTCCGTTACCGGCCCCGTCTCCGGCAAAGCAGCGTCACCGTCAGCACGCCCACTCCCCAGAGCAGCAGCGGCCCGTTCCCCAGCAGGACGTAGGGCGTCGCCCCGTCCCGCGGCTGGATCCACTCCTTGAGGACCCCCTGGCGGTCCGGCGGGAGTTCGGACGCCACCCGGCCGTCGGGGGCGATGGCGGCGGTGATGGCGGTCTTGTTGGTGCGCGCGATCCAGCGGCCGCTCTCCAGCGCCCGCATGCGCGCCACCTGCTGGTGCTGGTAGGGCTCCACGGTGCCGCGGAAGGCGCGGTCGCTGCTCGCCATGATGAGGAAGTGGGCGGCGGGCAGCGACTCACGGATGTCGTCGCTGAAGGCGGACTCGAAGCAGATCGAGACCCCCGCGAGGTGGCCATTGATCGGCAGCAGGTTGGTGCGGTTGCGGCTGTCGCTGAACAGGGTGCGGTCGATCTCCAGCCACTCCCAGAAGCCGCTCAGGGCGTGGCGTAGCGGGAGCGTCTCGCCGAAGGGGACCAGATGGCGCTTGTCGTAGACGGCGCGGTTGCGCCCGCCCAACGCGATCAGGGAGTTGTACCGCAGGCCGCGGCGGTTGTCGGTGATGCTGAAGCCGGCCACCACGCTCTTGCCGCGTGCGCGGGCCATCCCCTCCAGCGCCCCGACCAGCAGACCCTCCTGGTGGGCGGCCACGGCGAAGTGGCGCGGGCGGTCGTCGAAGAGGAACCAACGCTCGTTCCACAGGGTCTTTTTCAACGGCTGGTCGCCGACCCAGTAGGCGTCGGCGTCCTCCCGATCGATCTCGTCCAGGTAGAGGGACTCGAGGGTCTCCGGCCATACCACCAGGTCGGCTTCGTCCAGCAACTTCTCGGTGAGGGGGCGGATGCGTGCCCAGCGGTCGATGTTGTCCACGCCGCGCAGCCAGTCGCCCGGTTGCGCGAGGGCGACGCGCAGCGGCGCGCCGGTCGGTCGGGTCCAGCTCCGACCTTCCAGCAGGGCGCCGCCGCCCCACAGCAGCGCCACCGCGAGCAGCGGCAGGCGGAGTCCGCGCAGCGTTGCCGAGCGCAGCGCCGCCGCCAGCGCCCCCGCGGTGGCGGCGACCGCCAGACTCATGCCATGGGAGCCGACCAGCGGACCCCACCCCGCGAGCGGCGTGTCCAGCGCGGCGTAGCCGAGGCCGAACCAGGGGAAACCGGTGAGAGCCCAGCTGCGCAGCCACTCCGCACCCACCCAGAGCACGGGCAGCAGCAGCAGGGCGCGGCCGGGCCGCGGCAGGCGCTCGTGCAGGCGCACGTAGAGGAGTCCCGCGAGACCCATGTAGAGCCCCATCACGGCGATGAAGAGCCCGGTGAGGATCTCGGCCAGCGGTGAGTGGATGTTGCCCAGCTCCCTGGGGCTCAGATAGAGCCAGTAGCCGCCGACGCTGAGCAGCGCGACGGTATACAGCCAGCCGTGGACGAAGGCGGCGCGGCCGTTGTCACGCTCCCACAGATGGAAGCAGATCCACGGTCCGGCGAGGGCCAGCGGAAACCAGCCGAAGGGGAGAAACGCCACGGCGGTCAAGGTGCCGCCGGCGAAGGCCGCCGCGGCCCGCGCGCCGACCCGTCCAAGCCCGCTCAGCCGGGAGGCCGGCGTTGCGGTGGGAGATGGAGCGGTGATCTCCACGGGCATGGGAATGCGCTCCTGAGCCGGGAAGGTCTGGATGTCACCGGGGCGTGCAGCGGCTACGGCCGGTGCCGCCGTCGGTGTTCCACGACGGGTGGGGAGCGTGCGCCTCAGCAGCCGCTGGAGGTGGTTATGCTGAAATCGTTGCTGCCATCCTGAATGATCCAAAGATCAGAGCATGAATCGTTCTTGCGGTGTTCCCGCCACTTGTGATCGACGTACCCCTCCACCCAGGTATCGCAGTCGGAGTAGTCGCAACTCAGCTTTTGCACTTCGTTGGCCGACAAATAGTGCGACTCGTTGTCCGCCATATGAACGGCGTCATTGCCGTCATAGACGAACACGCTGATTTCGCTGTGTTCGGTCATGATCGAACTGGTCAGGCAGTTGGTGATGGTGTAGGAGCAACTGCCGTCATTTCCCGCCTGCGCCGCGGTCGCGGTAAGGCAAAGGGCGCAAAGAGAAATCCTGCGGATGAAAAGTCTCATGATGATTGACCTCGGGGATAGGGAAAATGGATCGTGTCGTCCAGTCGTCACCGAGGGATAATCAGGATTCGTGCCAATGAAGAGAATCTATATAACTAACTGTTTATAATGGTTATTTAATCGGAAAGGCGGCTTTTCCAGGAGGAGGGATTAAGCGTTGTATAGGCGCTATCGGCGAATATTTCTTATGGGTGCCGATAAACAAGAGATGTGGGATGGGGGATTCTGAGAAGGGCGGGCGGGTAACGGTTTGGTATGGCGTGGATTGGGAGATTTGAGTCCGGCTTGGGCAAACGCTGATTAAATCGGCTTCTTACCGCGGAGCGTTGGAGTACACGCTTGGGCGTGTACGGATTCCCTGCCCAATTCCTGAGGACGGTTGCACTCTTTCGCAGATGAGTGCGGATGATTCCGGCCTCGCGGTCAACCGCCCGCCAGCTTGGCGCCCCAGGCGCGGGCGCGGGCGGTCAGCTCCGCCTCGTCGAGGGTGGTCAGGCGGCGGTCGTGGAGCAGTTGGCGGCCGGCCACCCACACGTCGGTCACCTGGTGGCGGCTGGCCGCGTAGACCAGCTGGGAGACCGGATCGAACAGCGGCTGGGTCTCCAGACGGTCGAGGCGCACCGCGGTGATGTCGGCCGCCTTGCCCGGCTCCAGCGAGCCGGTGGTCTCGTCGATGCCGAGCGCCCTGGCGCCGTTGATCGTCGCCATGCGTAGCGCCTCCATCGCCGGGATCGCCGCGGCGTCATTGGCCACCGCCTTGGCGAGCAGGGCGGCGGTGCGCATCTCGCCGAACATGTCCAGGTCGTTGTTGCTCGCCGCGCCGTCGGTGCCGAGGGCAACGTTGACGCCGGCGGCGGAGAGCTTGGCCACCGGGGCGAAGCCGCTGGCCAGCTTCAGATTGGACTCCGGGCAGTGGACGACGTGGCTCCCCGACTCGGCCAGCCGTGCGATCTCCCCGTCGGTGAGCTGGGTCATGTGCACCGCCATCAGCGAGGGGGAGAGCAGCCCCAGCCGGTCCAGCCGCTCCAGCGGGCGGCAGCCCTGTTTGCGCGCGGCCTCCTCGACCTCGAAGAGGGTCTCGTGGACGTGCATGTGGATCGGGATCTCCAGCTCGTCGGCGACCGTGCGGATCCGCTCCAGGGGGCCGTCGGAGACGGTGTAGGGGGCGTGGGGGGCGAAGGCGGTGTGGATCAGCGGCTCGTTGTGGTAGGCGTCGTGGAGTTCGATCCCCTTGGCAAAATACTCGTCGGGCCCCGACGCCCAGGCGGTGGGGAAGTCGATGACGATCAGCCCCATGCAGGCGCGGATGCCGGCGGCCCGGGCGACCCGCGCGGCGACGTCGGGGAAGAAATACATGTCGTTGAAGCAGGTGGTGCCGCCGCGGATCATCTCGGCGATGGCCAGTTGCACGCCGTCGTGGACGAAGTCGGGGGAGACCCACTTGGCCTCGGCGGGCCAGATGTGCTCCTCGAGCCAGGTCATCAGCGGCAGGTCGTCGGCCAGTCCGCGCATCAGCGACATGGCGGCGTGGGCGTGGGCGTTGATCAGGCCGGGGATCACCACGTGCTCGCCCAGGTCGGCGCGGTTGGCCGGATGGTACTGCGCCGCCGCCTCTTCCCGGGGCAGAAGGTCGATGATGCGGCCCTCGTGGATCGCCAGGGAGTGGTCTTCGAGTACCCGGTCGTCGGGGGCGACCGGGACGATCCAGCGGGCGTCGATCAGGGTTTCTACGTTTTTCATGGGGGCAAGATATCACGCAAAAGAATTGCGCTACCATAGCGCACTCCGTCGAATCGGGAACACTGTAAAGCCATGAGCAACGAGACCATCCGCCCCATCGTCTGGGAGGGGGACCACCTGGAACTCCTCGACCAGCGCATCCTCCCCGACCGCTATGAATACCTCACCCTGACCGACGCCGACGCGGTGGCCGAGGCCATCCGCGACATGGTGGTGCGCGGTGCTCCGGCCATCGGCATCACCGCCGCCTTCGGCGTGGTGCTGGCGGCGCGCCACCGCTTCGCCGAGCAGGGCGACGGCTGGAAGGCGGCGATCCAGGCCGACATCGAGCGGCTGGCGCAATCGCGTCCCACCGCGGTCAACCTGTTCTGGGCGCTGGAGCGGATGGGGCGGCTGATCGAGACCCTGGAAGGGGACCCGGTGGCGCTGCTGGAGGTCGAGGCGATCGCCATCCTGGAAGAGGACATCGCCGCCAACCGCCGGATGGGCGAACTGGGGGCGGAGCTGCTGGCAGGCAGCAACGGCGTGCTCACCCACTGCAACGCCGGCGCCCTGGCCACCGGCGGCTACGGCACCGCGCTGGGGGTGATCCGCAGCGCCTTCGCCGCCGGCAAGGTGGAGCGGGTGTATGCCGACGAGACCCGCCCGTGGCTGCAGGGGGCGCGCCTCACCGCCTGGGAGATGGTGCAGGAGAAGATCCCGGTCTCGCTCCTCGCCGACGGCGCCGCTGCCCACCTGATGAGCCAGGGCAAGGTGCAGTGGGTGGTGGTCGGCTCCGACCGCATCGCCGCCAACGGCGACGTGGCGAACAAGATCGGCACCTATCAGGTGGCCATCGCCGCCCGCCACCACGGGGTCAAGTTCATGGTCGCCGCGCCCACCTCGACCATCGACATGCAGGTGAAGAGCGGAAAGGAGATCCCGATCGAGACCCGCGCCGCCGAGGAGGTGCTCGGCGTCTTCGGTAACCGCATCGCGGCGCAGGGGGCGGAGGCGTGGAATCCGGTCTTCGACGTCACCCCGGCGGAACTGGTGGACGCCATCGTCACCGAGAAGGGGGTGGTGCTCAACCCCACCGCGGAGAAGATCGCGGCGTTGATGGCTTCGTGACGACGGGAGATCGACGCGGAGGACGCAGAGGCGCGGAGAAGGAAGCGTGGTGCTCCGACGAGGGAAGGTAGCGCGGTTTCCGGTTGAACATGTCGCGCGTCATCGAAAGTCGCCGGCATTTTTCACGATCTTCGTGGCTGAAGGCACGAGGCCACGCCGGGGCTTCGTGGTTTTTTCCCTTGCTTCGAGCCTCGTTCACCGTTCGAGGGTGAAGAGCAGGTCGGCGCCGCTGCCGGCGGTGCCCGATTCGCTCTTCAACTCCCAGCGTTTGCCCAGGCGGTAGCGCAGTTCGACCGTTCCCGAGGGCTTGAACAGGCCGGCGGCGTAGCCGACGTAGAGGCGCGGCGAGAGGTATTTGCCGAGCACCAGGGCGGAGTCCTGCAGCCCGCCGTCGTCGCGGATGCGCGCCTCGTCGAGGCCGAGGGCCTGGCCGACGGCGTGCACCGGGCCGTCGCCGCCGCCGCCCACCAGGCTGGCGGCGGCGTTGAGCAGCAGCTCCCCCTCGGCCCCGGAGAGGCCGCTGCCGGGGCGGCCGAAGAGCAGGTAGGAGAGGGTGTCGGACTGGTTCATCGCCGGATCGGAGAAGAGGGTCAGGCGCGGGTCGCTGAGCGGGCCGCGGACGTGGGCGCCGGCGGTCACGTCGCCGGTCTTGCGGGTGGCGGTGAGGTCCAGTTCGGGATTGTCGGCGGGGCCGCCGGTGAAGCGCAGGCGGCCGCTCGCCACGGTGAGCTTCTGGCCGTAGAGGCGGTAGGCGGCCTCCGCGGTATTCAGCTCCCCCTCGGCGCGGGGCGGGTCGTTCCCCTGCTCCCACCAGTGGACCTTCCCCTGCAGGCGGCCGTCGAAGCCGGCGGCGGTGAGGTGCACCCGCTCGCCCAGTTCGACCGTGAGGTCGCTGTCGATGCGCGGACCCTTTTTCGTGGTGGGCCGGCCGACGATCTCCACGTCGTCGCTGGCGCCCACTGTCCCCTGGAGGTTGGCGGGGGAGATCCGCGCCTCGGGGATGGTGAGCCGGCCGCTTACCAGGAGACGGTCGGGCTGGAGGGTGAGGCGCAGGTCGGGGTCGAGGATCACCCGCGCCTCGGCGGTGTCGATCGCCTCGAAGCCCTGGCCCCGGACCGTCAGCTCGCCGCGCCACGGCGCCTCCAGCTGGATCCGGCCGGCCAACTGGAGGTTGCCGTCGCCGGAGGTGGCGGCGCCGCTGAGGCGCAACGGCCCGCGGCCGTCGCCCTCCGCGCGCAGGGTCACCGCGGTGAGGTGGATGCCCTGCTCCGGCAGCTCGGCAGAGGCGGCCTCCAGTTGGGCGGTGCCGTCGATCCGCGGCTGGTTCAGCGTGCCGCCCAGTTCCACGCGGGCGTCGGCGTGGCCGTCGACGGCGGCCAGTTGAGGAAGCAGGGCGGTGAGCCAGTCGAGGCGGCTCAGGGTGAGGTCGAGGCGGCCGCCGAGGGGGCGCTGGGGGGCGGCGCCGACGGTGAGGCGGCCGGCCACCCCGCCCAGGTCGCCGAGGCCGAGGGTGGTCTCGGCGGCGATCCGGCCGCCGTCGAGGCGCGCGTCGAGCCGCCCCGCGTCGTGCTGGACCACCACCGCCGGCAGGCCCGGCTCCTCCCGCTTCAGCGTGCCGGCGGTGGTGCTCAGATGGAAGGTGCCGTCGCCCCGCTCGTTCAGCTCGAGACGGCCGGCGAGGGTGGCGTCCGCCTCGATCTCCAGGGGTTTCAGCGGCAGCCGGGCGGGGAGGTCGGCGAGCTCGGCGATGAGCCGGCCGGGACCTGCGGCGGGGCGTTCGCCCTCCAGGCAGAGGTGGCCGGCGCCGCTCAGGCAGAGGGGGGCAAGTCGCTGGCCGTCATTGCCCAGTTGCAGTTTGGCGGGGGCCTCCTGGCGCCAGCGACCGCTCGCCGGGTGGTCCCACTCGGCCCCCTCGACGCGGCCCTGCCAACGCTCGCCGTGGAGGCCGCCGGCCAGGGTGAGGCGGGCGCGGGCCTCGCCGTCGGCGCGCAGGGTGAGGCGGTGGTCGTCGGGGCGGCCATCGCCGTCGATCTCCAGGGTGCGGAAGGGGAGGTCGGGTGCGGCGATGCCGGTGAGGGCGAGGCGCAGGCGGGAGGACTCGGCGGCGCTGGGGTCGAGGTTGGCCTTCAGCTCCAGGTGGTCGGCATGCCGCTCGCCGTAGCGCAGCCGGTCGCCGGTGAGCCGGCCGTTGATGCGCGGTTGCAGCGCGCTGCCGGCCAGCGTGCCGGCGCCGTCGAGGGCGCCGGCGGCGTCGGGGAGCAGCGCCTCCAGGTGGGGGGCGGCCAGCGACCACGCCAGCTCGGGGGTGGGGGCGAGGACGCCGTCGAGGGTCAGCCGGTTGTCGCCGGCGGTGAGCCGGGCGTGGTCGAGGGTGAGGCGGTCGCCGGCCTGCTTCAGGGTGGCGGCGGCGTGCAGCGGATAGCCGCGCAGGGTGCCGTCCAGCCGCTCCAACTGGAGGGTGAAGTCGCCGCCGTCGCCCGCGGCGCGGGCGGTGGTGGCGAGGCGGCCGGGCCAGCGGGGCCATTGGCCGGCGGGGTCGAGCCCCTTGCCCTGGAGGGCGGCCTGCCAGGTCACGCGGGGGGACCAGTGGACGGTGGTGCTGCCACTCACCTCGCCACCGAGAATCGTCCCCTGCACCTCTTCGAAGGCGATCCCGTTGCCGTCGCCGCCGCCGCGCAGCCGCCATTGGCCGGCAGGAAGCTGCTCACCGCGGGCGTCTCCGCTCAGCTCCAGGCGATAGTCCTCCACGGTGCCCCGGAAGCCGACCTGCCCCTGTTCGCTCTGCCACTCGGCGGGCCCTTGCAGGGGCCAGCCGAGCATTTTCCAATTTCCTTGTAGATCGAGTCGGGGGTCGCCCCAGGGGGCGGCGATCTCTCCCTTCACCGCGAGGCGGGCGCCTCCTGCGTGGTGGGCGTTGAGCTGGCCGATGCGCAGGTGCTCCAGGTCGCCGGCGAGGGTCGCGGCGAGGGTCAGGGGGAGGGTGGGCAGTCCGGGGGCGAAGCGGGCCGGATCGATTTCGTCGCCGGCCACGGTGGCCTGCCAGTGGAGGGCAGCGGCGGCGTCCTTCACGGTCAGTTGGAGGGTGAAGGGTTGGGGTTCCTGCGCCTTCAATTCGACGGTCAGGCGGGCGAGGTCGCCGTCGAGGCGGGCGCGGCCGGCCAGTCGCGCATAGCCGGGCGGGGTGACCGCCCATCGGAGCGTCTGCGCGAGGGCGAGGGTGGGCGCCAGGGTGACGCCGCCCTGGCCGCTGAGGGAGAGGCCTTCAGCGTCCAAGGACCAGCGGTCGAGGGTCACCGCCTGACCGGCGGCGTGGGCGGCCAGTTCCAGGCGGTGGGCGGCGAGGGGCTGGCCGTCGAGGTCGAGGGCGAGGCGCTCCAGGGTGAGCTGGTCGACGATCACCTCCAGCGGGAGGGCAAGGGGCGAGCCGTCCCCGGCGCTGCCTTCGTCGTGCCAGCTCACGTTCATCCCGCTGGCGGTGACGGCGGTGAGGTGGAGGCGGCCGGCGAGCAGTTCGCGGGGGCGCCAGCCGACGCTCAGCCGCTCCGCCTGGAGGTGGAGGCCGCCGCCGTCGACCACCAGCCCGTCGAGGGTGACGCCGCCGAGCAGGGAGCCGCGGGCCAGCTCCGCCCGCAGCGCTGGCGCGGCCCAGTGGAGCAGGGTGCGCAGGCCGCCGTCGGTGGCGGCGAGCCACAGGGCGAGCGCGGCGGGCAGCAGCACCAGCAGGGCGGTGGCGAGTGCCACCGCACGGAGGAGCCGTGCCGCTCTCACAGATCCGGCCCCACCCGCAGGTGCAACTGCCAGCCACCGTCGCCATCGAGGGCGCGGGCGAGGTCGACGCGCACCGGGCCCACCGGCGAGCGCCAGCGCAGGCCGAAGCCGGCGCCCACCATCAGCGGGTCGTCGGTGCTGTCGAAGGCGTTGCCGGCGTCGATGAACAGTGCGCCGCTCCACGGGCCGCTCAGCCGGTGTTCGTACTCGGCGCTGCCGACCAGCAGGTAGCGGCCGCCGGCCACCTTGCCGTTGGCGTCGCGCGGGCCGAGGCTCTCGTAGTCATAGCCGCGCACGCTCTGGTCGCCGCCGGCGTAGTAGCGCAGGGAGGCGGGCAGGGCGTTGAACTCGTCGGTGGCGATCACCCCCAGGTCGCCGCGCAGCAGCAGTCGGCCGGCGTCGCCGCCGAAGGGGTCGAGGGGGAGGATCAGCTTGCCGTGGGCGGTGGCCTTGGTGAAGTTGGCGTCGGAGAGGAACCCTTCGGCGGCGCCGCTCAGCTCCAGCTCCAGGCGCGCCCCGCGGCGCACCTCCAGGCCGCCGTCGCCCCAGCTGCGCGACCACGCGACGGCGGGGATCACCAGCTCCGACTCGCCGCTGTCGGAGGCGGTGGTGTAGTCCTCGTCGAGGTAGCGCAGGGAGAGCTCCTCGCCCCAACCGGCGCGCTGGTGGCGCCACGCGGCGCCGAGGGTGAGGCTCTCGCTGTCGCGGCTGTCGGTGTTGTCGGTCTCCCAGCCGGCGGCGAGGGTCCAGCGTTCGGTCTCGGGGTGCTCGCCGGGGATCAGGTAGCTGGCGTTGAGGCGGTTGCCGACGCCGCTCAGGCGCAGGTCGGACTGGAAGCGGTGGCCGGCGCGGTTGAGCCGGCGGCGCTCCCAGCCGACGCCGAGGCGCGGGCCGGTGTCGGTGCCGTAGCCGAGGCCGAAGGTGAACTTGGAGCGCTTGCGCTCCTCCAGCCGCACCCGGATCGGCACCCGATGGTCGGCGTCGGCCTGGCGGCGCAGCGGGGTCACCTCGACGCTGTCGAAGTAGTCGGCGTCGCGCAGCGCCCGTTCCAGGTCGAGCAGGGCGTCGAGGTCGTAGGGGTCGCCGGGGGCGAACGAGGCGTAGCGGGCGAGCAGGGTGTCGTTGAAGGCCTCCTGGTCGAAGCGCAGCGCGCCGAAGCGATAGCGCGGACCGCACTGCAGGGCCAGCGCCACCCGCGCCTGGTAGGCGTCGAGGTCGAGGGCGATGTGGTGGCGGGTCAGCTTGGCGTCGAAGTAGCCGCGGCGGTCGGCCAGCTCCAGCAGGCGCCGCTTGCCCTCTTCATAGCGACGGTGGTCCAGCGGGGCGCCGGGCTGGAGGGGGAAACGGTCGCGCAGGGCCTGAAACGGCGGGTCCTCGGCGCAGGGGCCCTCCAGGCGCAGGTCGACGCGCTCGGCGGGTACCGCGGGGCCGGGGGTGACGCGATAGCGGGCGCGCCACTGCTCGCCGCTCTCCTCCAGGGAACCGTCGACCTTGGCGCGGTAGTAGCCGAAGGGCTCCAGGGCGTGACGGATCTCCCCGTTGGCGAGGCGGTGGAGGCGGTGCAGGCGGGCGGTGGTGAGCGCCGCCTCCCGCTCCCGCTGCAGCGAGAGGGCGGCCAGGGCGTTCTCCTTCGCCGCGCCCTCCAGGCCGTCGATCTCCACCACCCCCGCGCCGTGGACGGCGGCCGCCGCCGCGAGCAGCGCCAGGGCGGTGGTCCATCTGCCGATGTCGAGAACTCCCATGAACGCTCCGTTGCGCCGGATACACCCCGGTAACTGCAGTCGGGGGAATTCCCCGGCGGGGTCAGAAATTGTCATCGTCGGCGGTTGGGACCGGCGGTCGGCCGGGATGTTCCGCCGGGGCGCATTGTAACGAACGGGGAGTGTCGGGTCGGTCAAAACAGGTTTTTCGGCGGCAGTTCCGCTTCGCACGGCGCCCACGGGGCGCCCTATAGGGCGCCCCGTGGGCGCCGTGCATAACGAGGGCTCTGCGTCGAAACTCGGGTGGCCTGCCCGACCGTTCGGTCGTCGGAGAGCGGTGCGTTTCGCGCCGCGGCACACCCGTATGTTCCTTCTCCCACTTGGGTGCGCGCCACACCTCACAAAAGCGCACCCTCCCGCCCCGTTTGCGGCTAAACTCCGCGCCGGTTAACTTCCCACGCCCGTTGCGTTAGGGTGTTGGGGGTGGTCGAGATGCGTCTGCGTATCCGGAGATCTTGCACATGAACGATCAGTCCGCCCTGTCGATGCTCGGCTGGCGCGAGTGGCTCTCCCTGCCCCAATTGGGGATCGGGCGGATCAAGGCGAAGGTGGACACCGGCGCCCGCACTTCCACCCTCCACGCCTTTCTGGTGGAACCCTACGAGGCGGAGGGGCGGGAGTGGGTCCGTTTCCTGGTCCACCCGGTGCAGAAGAGCGACCACAAGGTGGTGGAGTGCCGCGCGCCGGTCAAGGACCGGCGCAACGTCTCCGACTCGGGGGGGCATCGCGAGCATCGCTGGGTGGTGGAGACCGAGGTGTGCATCGCCGGCGAGTGCTGGCCGATCGAGCTGACCCTCACCGACCGCGACACCATGCGTTTCCGCATGCTGCTCGGGCGCACCGCCATCGCCGGACGCTTCGGCGTCGATCCCGCCGGTTCCTACCTGCGGGGCAAACCCGAAAAATGAATTCAGTCGAGGAGTCGTCCCTATGAAGATCGCCGTCCTGTCGCGCAACCCCAAGCTCTACTCCACCCGCCGCCTGGTGGAGGCGTGCGAGCAGCGGGGGCATCAGGTGCGGGTGCTCGACGTGCTGCGCTGCTACATGAACATCACCTCCCACCGCCCCTCGATCCACTACAAGGGGGAGGTGCTGGAGGGTTTCGACGCGGTGATCCCGCGCATCGGCGCCTCGGTCACCTTCTACGGCACGGCGGTGCTGCGCCAGTTCGAGATGATGGGGGTCTATCCGCTCAACGAGTCGGTGGCGATCACCCGTGCCCGCGACAAGCTGCGCGCCCTGCAACTGCTCGCCCGCGAGGGGATCGGCCTGCCGGTGACCGGCTTCGCCCACAAGCCCGACGACGTGGAGGACCTGATCAAGGAGGTGGGCGGCGCGCCGGCGGTGATCAAGCTGCTGGAGGGGACCCAGGGGATCGGGGTGGTGCTGGCGGAGACCCAGAAGGCGGCCGAGAGCGTGATCGAGGCGTTCATGGGGCTGAAGGCCAACATCCTGGTGCAGGAGTTTATCGCCGAGGCGGGGGGCGCCGACATCCGCTGCTTCGTCATCGGTGAGAAGGTGGTGGCGGCGATGAAGCGCCAGGGCAAGGAGGGGGAGTTCCGCTCCAACCTGCACCGCGGCGGCGAGGCGAGCATCATCCGCATCACCCCCGAGGAGCGCTCCACCGCGGTGCGCGCGGCGAAGGTGATGGGGCTCGACGTCTGCGGCGTCGACATCCTGCGCTCCAACCACGGGCCGGTGGTGATGGAGGTCAACTCCTCGCCGGGTCTGGAGGGGATCGAGACGGCCACCGGCAAGGACGTGGCGGGGATGATCGTCCGCTACGCCGAGAAGCGGGCGACGGAGACCGAGGGTAGGCGCCACCGGGCGCCAACCCGCGGCCGCGGCTGATGGCCGATTCGCCGGCGAGGGGCAGGGCCGCCCCCTTCGAGATCGGCGGTATCGAGGTGCCTCGCGGCCAGCGCCGCACCGTCGACCTGCCGGCGGCCAAACTCTACACCCACACCCCGCTGAGCATGCCGGTGCAGGTGGTGCGCGGCTGGCGCGAGGGGCCGACGCTGTTCGTCAGCGGGGTGATCCACGGCGATGAGTTGAACGGGGTGGAGATCGTCCGCCGGCTGCTCCGCCACTCGGTCCTGCGCCGGCTGCGTGGCACCCTGATCGCGGTGCCGGTGGTCAACATCCACGGGCTGATCCAGCACTCCCGCTACCTCCCCGACCGGCGCGACCTCAACCGCTCCTTCCCCGGATCGGACAAGGGCTCGCTCACCGCGCGGCTGGCCAATCTGTTCATGGAGGAGATCGTCGAGCGCTGCGACTACGGCATCGACCTCCATACCGGCGCCCGCGACCGCGCCAACCTGGCGCAGATCCGCGCCCAGTTGGAGGACCCGGAGACCCTGGAGCTGGCCCGCGCCTTCGGCGTTCCGGTGCTGCTCAACTCCGATCTGCGCGACGGCTCGCTACGCCAGGTGGCCGCCGAGCGCGGGGTGCGGGTGCTGCTCTACGAGGCGGGGGAGGCGTTGCGTTTCGACGAGCTGGGGATTCGCGCCGGGGTCGTCGGCATCCTCAACGTGATGCGCAAGCTGGAGATGCTGCCGCCGGCGAAGGCGCGCAAGCGGCCGCGCCCGGAGCCGGTGGTGGCGCGGGCCACCGGCTGGGTGCGCGCCCCGGAGAGCGGCATCGTCCGCCACACCGTGGCCCTTGGCGGACGGGTGGAGAAGGGGCAGCGGCTGGCGCTGATCGCCGACCCCTTCGGCGAGCGGGAGAGCGTCGTCATCTCGCCGTGGAACGGCATCGTCATCGGCCGCTCGATGCTGCCGCTGGCCAACGAGGGGGAGGCGCTGTTCCACATCGCACGGTTCCGCGACGCCGAACGGGTGGAGGAGCGGGTCAACGAGTTCCAGGATACCTACGAGCCGAACCACTCCACGGTGGTGATGGAATAACCCCGAGAGTGGGTTGTTCATCTTCGCCGCAGCGGTGGGAATCTGGTTACCACGCTCTGCGTGGTAACCGAGCCTTACCGTTGGCAGCGGCCTTCGTCTGGACGCTCCGCGTCGGCGTCTTCATCGGAACTGCCGCCGCCAGGCACGACGCAGAGCGTCGAAGGTGCCCGGTTACGACGCAGAGCGTCCAAGGTGCCCGGTTACGACGCAGAGCGTCGTAACCAGAAGGGCTGGGCTCATCCCAACCGCGGCGCCATCTCCGAATAGAGCCGCAACGGCCGCACCCGCTCGAAGCACCGCGTCGCCTCAGCGGAGTACCCCCGCATCATCGCCAGCCACTGCTTGATCCGGGTGCCGCGGTTGCGGTCGCTGTAGTCCGCCTCCATCATTCCCGCCAGCCGCCGCAGCAGGCCGGCGACCTCCTCCCAACCCATCGCGTGGTCCGCCTCGTCGTCGCGAATCCGTCGCGCCAGGTCCGGCCGGGCCACCGCCCCGCGGGCGAGCATGAAGGCGTCGCAGCCGCTCACCGCGCGGCAGCGGCGCCACGCCGCCACCCCGTCGATGTCGCCGTTGGCGACCAACTCGATGGACAGCACTTCGCGGATTGCCGCCAGCCGCTCCCAGCGTGCCGGCGCCCGGTAGCCGTCGGCGCGGGTGCGGGCGTGGACGGTGAGCCGCGCGCAGCCGGCCGACTCCGCCGCCAGGGCGTTCTCCAGCGCCAGCTCGTCGTCCTCCATGCCGAGGCGCATCTTGGCCGAGAGGGGCAACTGCGCGGGCAGCGCCCGGCGCACCGCGGCGACGATGTCGTGGACCCGGCGCGGGTAGTCGAGCAGCGCCGCCCCGCCCCCTTTGCGGTTGACGAAGCGCGACGGGCAGCCGAAGTTGAGGTCGATCCCCGGCGCCCCCAGCTCCGCGGCGCGGGCGGCATTCTCCGCCAGCACCTGTGGATCGACGCCGAGCAGCTGCACCACCACCGGGGTGCCGGCGGCGGTGCGTCCGTCGTGCGCCAGCTCCGGGCAGAGGCGGTGGAAGACCCGCTCCGGCAGCAGCCGGTCGCTCACCCGCACGAACTCGGTGACGCACAGGTCGTAGCCGCCCAGCGCGGTGAGCAGCTCACGCATGTGGTGGTCGATCACCCCCTCCATCGGGGCCAGGTGCAGTTGGATCGGGTTGGCGCGGCGCTGTGGTATGGACGGGGAGGGCATGACGTCAGAGGGGCGCTTCGACGGAAGAAGCCATTCGGCGGGGAGGGGACCATACCGCGTCGCCCACCATTCGTCACCTGCCACCTGAAGCCTGAATTCAAGTTGTGCCATCAACCGTCCATGCAGTGCTATCATCGCCCCATGCGGATGAAAAAAACCATAAACAACATGAAGGTGCCGCTGACCGCGGTGTTGCTGATCACGCTTGCGGCCTCCTCGGTGGCGATGGCGACGGACCCGGAAGGCGTGCCGACGCTGCCCTGGAAGGACATGGCGATGGGGCTGTTCGGCGGCTTGGCGATCTTCCTCTTCGGCATGGAGATGATGGCCCAGGCGCTGAAGGCGGTCTCCGGCAACCGGTTGCGCGCGATCCTCGCCCAGCTTACCGGCAACCGCTTCATGGGTGTGGTGACCGGCGCCGGGGTGACTGCGGTGATCCAGTCCTCTTCGGTGACCACGGTGCTGGTGATCGGCTTCATCTCGGCCAACCTGATGACGCTGTCCCAGGCGGTGGGGGTGATCATGGGCGCCAACATCGGCACCACCGTCACCGCCCAGATCGTCGCCTTCAAGGTGACCAAGTACGCCTTGCTGATGATCGCCGCCGGCTTCGGCATGCAGTTCTTCGCCAAGCGCGAGAAGCTGATCTACTACGGCGAGATGCTGATGGGCCTCGGCCTGATCTTCCTCGGCATGACGCTGATGGGCGATGCCATGTCGCCGCTGCGCGACTACCCACCGTTCCTCGACCTGATGCGCGAGATGGAGAATCCGTGGCTCGGGATCGTCGTCGCCGCGCTGTTCACCGCGTTGATCCAGTCCTCGTCGGCCACCACCGGTATCGTCATCGTCATGGCGTCCCAGGGATTCATCACCCTTCCCGCCGGTATCGCGCTGGCCTTCGGCGCCGATATCGGCACCTGCGTCACCGCGCTGCTCGCCTCCATCGGCAAGCCCCGCGAGGCGGTGCGCGCCGGTGTGGTGCACATGCTTTTCAATATCGTCGGGGTGCTGGTGTGGGTCGGTTTCATCGATCAGTTGGCGGCGCTCGCCGCATGGATCTCACCGACGGTCGCGGCGGCTAGCGAAATGGGCCGGATGGCGGCGGAGACGCCACGCCAGATCGCCAATGCCAACACCCTGTTCAAGGTTCTCAATACACTGCTGTTCATCGGTTTCACCTCGCAGATCGTGCGGCTGGTTCGCCGGCTGGTGCCCGATGGGACCGGAGGGATTGAGCACGAGGTGCGGCCCAAGTACCTCAGCGAGCTGCTGCTGGAGACCCCGACCATGGCCCTGGAGGCGGTGCGCCACGAGGTGGACCGCATGGGCCACCGGGTGGAGCGGATGATGCACCGCATCCTCCCCGCGCTGCTCGGCGGCGATCGCCGCGAACTGGAGTCCATCGCCAAGATGGACAACGAGGTGGACATCCTCCACGGCCACGTCATCCGCTACCTCGGCGAGGTGAGCAAGACCGAGCTCTCCGACGAACAGACCGCCGAGCTGATCAGCCTGATGGAGGCGGTCAACGACCTGGAGAACATCGGTGACGTGATCGAGACCAATCTGGTGGCCCAGGGAATCGACCGCATCGACGAGGGACTGCAGGTCAGCGACCACACCCAGGAGGTGCTGCGCAACGTCTACAGCCTGGTCGCCACCACGCTCCACGACGCGATCCAGGCCCTGGTCAAACAGGATCGCGCCCGCGCCCAGCTGGTAATCGAGCGCAAGCTCGACATCAACCAGCAGCTCGCCGAGGCGCGCCGCCATCAGGCGCGCCGGCTGATCGTCGACGAGCCGAAGCGGATCGCCGCCTACCGCATGGAGATGGAC
The DNA here is from genome assembly GCF_054657215.1 of Endothiovibrio diazotrophicus. Taxonomy (NCBI): domain Bacteria; kingdom Pseudomonadati; phylum Pseudomonadota; class Gammaproteobacteria; order Chromatiales; family Thioalkalispiraceae; genus Endothiovibrio; species Endothiovibrio diazotrophicus. The sequence continues at coordinate 5,417 of NZ_BAAHXB010000069.1, read as the reverse complement.
TCCCTGGAGTACTTCCGCCGGGTCTACTACTTCTCCAAGCGGATCGCCCGCTCGGTGGTCAGCGTCAACGGCCCGGCAGCGGCAAAACTCTCCGACTGAAACCGACCGGTCATCGGCAGTCTGCTAGACTTTGCGGATTGTGCGGCGGCCCCCATGCCGTCCTTTCAGTGACGCGGAGAGAGAACATGCAGGCGAGCGAAAACCAGGGTGTGGAACTGACGGTGGTGGAGAGCGGGCAGCCGGAGACCCCGCCGAGCGGGACGCCGGTGGCCGAGGCGACGCCGGTGGCGATGGCGCCGGAATCCCCCGTGCCGTCGGTCGCTCCGCCCGTCGAGTCCGCTCCCGAGGCCGCCGCCGGACCGGACCTCGACGACCCCGCCCTCTACCTCAACCGCGAGCTCACCTGGCTTGCCTTCAACCGCCGCGTGCTCCACGAGGCCCAGGACGAGCGCACCCCGCTGCTCGAGCGGCTCAAATTCACCGCCATCGTCAGCGCCAACCTCGACGAGTTCTTCATGAAGCGCATCGGCGGCCTCAAGCAGCAGGTGGGCGCCGGCGTGCAGAAGCTCACCGTTGACGGCCGCACCCCGCAGCAGCAGATCGAGGCCAGCTTCGAGGTGGTCCACGACCTGGAAGACCAGAAGGAGGCGCTGCTACCGGCGCTGCTCGCGCGGATCGCCGAACACGAGATCCAGGTGGTCACCTATGCGTCGTGCAGCGAGGGCGAGCGCGACGAGCTGCGCCGCTACTTCTACGACAACATCTACCCCCTGATCACCCCCCAGGCGATGGATCCCGCCCACCCCTTCCCCTTCGTTTCCAACCTCTCCCTCAACCTGCTGGTCGGGCTGCAATACCCCGGCGACGACGACCAGCCGTCGCTGGCGCGGGTCAAGGTGCCCAGCGGCAGCGGGGTGAGCCGCTTCCTCAAGGTCGGCCCGGGCCACCGCTACGTGCCGCTGGAAGACGTCATGGCCCACAACCTCGACATGCTCTTCCCCGGCATGGAGGTGATCAGCTGCGAGTTCTTCCGCGTCACCCGCAACGCCAACACCGAGCGGGCCGAGGAGCACGCCGACGACCTGCTGTCGATGATCGAGTCCGAACTCCAGGACCGCCGCTTCGCCCCCATCGTGCGCATGGAGATCGGCCGCGGCATGGACCCGGTCCACCGCGGCATGCTCGCCGCCGAGCTGGGCCTCGACGAGGTCAACGACGTCTTCGAGGTGGAGGGGATGATGGCGATGCGCGACCTGTTCGAGATCGCCTTCATCGACCTGCCGGAGAAGCCCGAGCTGCACGACCCCGCCCACCGCCCGGTGGACCACCACAAGCTGGTCGATTCGCGCAACATCTTCCACATCATCCGCGACAACGGCCCGCTGCTCCTCCAGCACCCCTTCGAATCCTTCTCCACCTCGGTGGAGCGCTTCGTCAAGGAGGCCGCCGAGGACCCCAAGGTGCTGGCGATCAAGATGACGCTGTACCGCACCTCCAAGGACACCAAGATCCTCGACTACCTGGTCGAGGCGGCGCAGAACGGCAAGCAGGTGGCGGTGGTGGTGGAGCTGAAGGCGCGCTTCGACGAGGCGGCCAACATCCGCTGGGCCGAGCGGCTGGAGGCCGAGGGGATCCACGTCACCTACGGCGTGGTCGGCCTGAAGACCCACTCCAAGGTGATCATGGTGGTGCGCCGCGACTACTCCGGCCTGCGCCGCTACCTGCACATCGGCACCGGCAACTACCACGCCGGCACCGCGCGCATCTACTGCGACCTCGGCATGCTCACCAACGACGAACAGCTCGGCCAGGACGCCACCGAGCTTTTTAACTACCTGACCACCGGCTACACCCCGAAACGGGACTACAAGAAGATGCTGCCGGCGCCCAAGCACCTCAAACGCGGCCTGCTCTCGCGCATCGAGCGCGAGATCGACCGCCACTGCGAAGAGGGGGGCGGCCTGATCCAGTTCAAGATGAACGCCCTGGAGGACAAGGACATCACCCGTGCCCTCTACGAGGCGGCGCGGGTTGGTGTGAAGGTGGACCTGATCGTGCGCGACACCTGCCGCATCCGCCCCGGCGTCCCCGGCCTCTCCGAGAGCGTGCGGGTGATCGGCATCGTCGGCCGCTTCCTCGAACACACCCGCATCTTCTACTTCCGCAACGGCGGCGAGGAGGAGTACTTCATCGGTTCCGCCGACTGCATGATGCGCAACCTGGAGAGCCGGGTCGAGGTGGTCGCCCCGGTGGAGTCCCCGGCGCTGCGCGAACGGCTGCGCAACATCCTCGACACCCAGCTCAACGACCGCCGCGGCGCCTGGGAGATGGACACCGACGGCAACTACCACCAGCGGATGCCGGAGGAGGGCGGCGAGCAGCGCCACAGCCAGCAGATCCTCCTCGAAGAGGCCGAAGCGCGCCTCCACGAGGCCAAGCGCCTGCGCAAACGCAAGACCAAGGGCCTCGGCCGCCGCAACGTCCGCTGAGCGGGCTTTTCCACCACGAAGGGGACCATTGCGATCGGGCTCCGCGCGGTTGCCGGGGCCCATGCCGCCCCGTCGCACCAGGGCATCTTTCAACGCGTCTTTTCAACACCAAGGGCACGAAGGAAGAGGCACGAAGGGCACGAAGAAGACCTCTCTTCCCTCGCTCCCCCCACATCCCGCCATTCCCCCTCGTTCCCACGCTCCGCGTGGGAACGCCCACCTCGACGCTGTGCGTCGCGCCAAACGAAGGCACAGCCGCCCCCCCCCCCCTCGTTCCCACGCTCCGCGTGGGAACGCCCCACCTCGACGCTCCGCGTCGCGCCAAACGAAGGCACAGCCGCCCCCCCCTCGTTCCCACGCTCCGCGTGGGAACGCCCCACCTCGACGCTCTGCGTCGTGCCAAACGAAGGCACAGCCGCCGCCCCCCCCCCTCGTTCCCACGCTCCGCGTGGGAACGCCCCACCTCGACGCTCTGCGTCGTGCCAAACGAAGGCACAGCCGCCGCCCCCCCCCCCCTCGTTCCCACGCTCCGCGTGGGAACGCCCCACCTCGACGCTCCGCGTCGTGCCAAACGAAGGCACGGCTGCCAAATGCCTCACGGTCGTTCCCAACCGGCGTACGGCGTGCCGACGCCAGGAGGCGCACCACCCCAACGAACCTCCGCTCAAAACCGTTGGTATCTGAACTCGCCAAAAACGCAGGTCGCCGCCACCGCGGCGACACGAACGAAGGCACCGTTCCCACCGCCGCAACGACCTACCGGAGAACTCCTCGGCGACGGCAGGGCCGACGGAAGAGATGGAGCCCATCAAGCTCCGCCGACAGGATGTTCTGACAGCCGGCGGGCAATCAAAAATCCGATTGCCGATCCGCGTTCACAAGTTTGTGGTCGCGGGGCGTGTCGTAAGGCGAGGAAAACTCAGATGGCAAAAGTCGAACCCGGAACGAGACGCTCGACCATCTTCCCGCTATCCGCGATTTGGGTGAGGGGAGGGGGAACCCCATAGCGGGCACGGCATTCGGTAAGCGGCGCGGAGTGCGCCGACGCAAGGAAGCACACCGCTCCAACACAGGTACCGCGACTCCACCGCCGCCCTCACTCGAAACACCCGCCCTCCACGAGTGTGTAATCCCATTCCTACTCACTGAAAAACAACGAATTTCCATCGATTCATCCTTGATAACTGTACGCAAACCCACTAATCTGTGTGTTAGTCAAACAGCACAATCAAGAAGGAGGAGTGACGAGCAGAAGAGGCGCCACCGCGCGCCCCACCCGCCGCGAGCGCGGCGATCGGAAGGGAGAACCGCCCGGTGCAGCCACACCGGACGGTAGCCCACAGGATACATCGTTACAGGAATCAATCCCATGAACCAAAGCCAGATTACCACAGCGCCCGAAGTCTCCACCCCGCTGGACACCTGGACCTAGCTCCAGCCCGGCCTGAGCCCCGAAGAGCTGCACGAAGGCTTCACCCACCGCCTGACCAAGCTTCAGGGCACCACCCACCTCCTCGGCCGCGCCCTGGAGGCCGGCGCCATCCCCCTCAGCGCCGAAGAGCTCCACGCCATCAGCGCCACCCTCAGCGACCTCGCCTCGGAGTGCTGGGCCTTCGCCGGCCGGCTCAACGAGCTGGAGGAGGAGAGCGCCTGACCCACGGCGGGCGCCGCTCGGGCGGCGCCCGCCGAAATTGATCAAGCTACCTTCCAGGTACCCGGGTGGAAGCCAACGAGGTTGCGAAGGCCAGGAATAAAACAGGACTTTCTCAGCGGGAAGTTGCTGCGGTCCTGCAAATTTCTCCGCGCACGTTGCAGGAACGGGAGCAGGGGAGGCGTAGCCCATCAGGTCCGGCCAAGGCGCTCATCGGTATCGCCTCTCGTCACCCTGAAATCATTCGGGAAGGCCTGGAGCAAAGCGGTTAGAAAATTGGTCGCTTGCGGCCAGGTGTTAATGGCCACTTAAACTGACCCACTACTGGCCAACAATTTTGACCCACCCCCGGTGGCCGTCAGGCCACCAGAGACCTACTCTCCAGCCCCTTTGTCGGGTGGAGAGCAGCATTGAAGGAGTGGGTAGTGATACCCAAGATCAAAGCGATGTACGACGGGGGACGGGGCAGCTCGGTCCGGGAGATCGCCCGAGCCCTGAAGATCTCCAGGAACACGGTGCGCAAGTACCTGGCGATGGACGAGGAGCAGATCCAGGCCAAGCTCACCAACCGTTCGCGCCGCAAGCCGTTGGACGAGCACCGGACCTACATCATTCATCTGCTGGAGAATTTCCCGAAGCTCAGCGCGGTGAAGATCCGGCGCAAGCTGCAGGAGAAGGTGGGACCGCTGAGGGTCTCCGGGCGCACGCTCAGGCGCTACATCAGCGCCTTGCGCGACGAGGTGGCCGAGGCACAGCCGCGCTACTACGAGCCGGTGCTCGATGACGTTCCCGGTGTCCAGTGTCAGATCGATCCCGGAGAGCTACGCGATCTATGGATCGACGGGGTGGCGGCCACGCTCTACTTCGTCGTCTTCGTGCTCTCGTTCTCGCGGCTGATGTATGTCGGTCTCTCGCGCCGGCCGATCGATACGGAACGCTTCATCCAGTTGCATGACGAGGCCTTCCGCTACTTCGGGGGCCGCCCGGAGGAGTGTGTCTACGACCAAACCAAGCTGGTGGTGCTCGATGAGCGCTACCGGGAGCTGGATCTCAATCCGCGCTTCGCCCAGTACGCCACCACCGCGGGGTTCCGCATCCGCGCCTGCGAGGGCTACGACCCCGAGAGCAAGGGCAAGGTGGAGGCCGGGGTGAAGTACGTGAAGAACGACGCCCTCTACGGCGAGCGGTTCGCTGACTGGGCGGAGGTGGAGGGACACCTGCGCCAGTGGCTGGAGACGGTGGCCAATGCCCGTATCCATGGCACCACCGGTGAAGTC
>NZ_BAAHXB010000068.1:0-30803 GCF_054657215.1 Endothiovibrio diazotrophicus | reverse complement strand
TGGGCCCTTAGGGATGAGTGTTTGGTGTTTTAGTGGACGCACGCTTCGCGTGCCGAAGATCTAAACGGCGTCGCGCAGCGACTCATTCGCTCAGCATTAAACACTCAACACCAAACACTCGATTCTATTCTCCGCATGTCTGATCCAACTTCCAAACGCGCCGTCGTGCTGGTCTCCGGCGGCCTCGATTCGGCCACCTGTCTGGCGATGGCGCGGGCCGATGGGTATGTCTGTTACGCCCTCTCCTTCGATTACGGTCAGCGTCATCGCGCGGAGCTTGCCGCGGCGCAGAGGGTGGCCGAAGCGCTCGGTGCGCTGGCGTACAAGACGGTGCGCCTCGATCTGCGCGGCATCGGCGGCTCGGCGCTCACCGACGACGCCATCGCCGTGCCCGAGGGGGCGGGGGAGGAGGTCGCCGAGGGGATCCCGGTCACCTACGTGCCGGCGCGCAACACCGTCTTCCTCTCCATCGCTCTCGGTTGGGCCGAGGTGCTCGATGCCCACCAGATCTTCATCGGCGTCAACGCGGTGGACTACTCCGGCTACCCCGACTGCCGACCCGAGTTCATCGAGGCCTTCGAGCGCACCGCCAACCTCGCCACCAAGGCCGGCGTGGAGGGCCGCCCCTTCCACATCCGTACCCCGCTGATCGACCTCTCCAAGGCGGAGATCATCCGCGCCGGCGCCGCCCTCGGCGTGGATTACGGCCTCACTGTCTCCTGCTATCAGGCCGACGACGCGGGGCGCGCCTGCGGGGTGTGCGACTCCTGCCGGCTGCGCCGCGCCGGCTTCCGTGCCGCCGGGATCGACGATCCGACCCGCTACCGCTAAGCTACGGCCCGCCGAACCTGTTTTTACCGAAAAAATACGCGCAGCTGTGTCGGCGGCCGTAGGGGGTGCCGAGGTACGAGGCGCACCATTATCCGACGGGTGCGCCTCCTATCGTCGGCACACCCTATCCGACTTTCATCATCCACGGGAGTTACCCATGTCATTCACCCTTCAGGTCGAGAACATCAAGTGCGGCGGCTGCGCCAACACCATCCGCAAGCGTCTGTTGGAGCTGGACGGGGTGGCGGAGGTCAACGTCACCGTCGAGAGTGGCACCGTCGAGGTGGTCGCCGACGAGGCGCTGCGCGGTTCGGTGGTGGAGACGCTGGCCAAGTCCGGCTATCCGGAGAGCGGCTCGGTCGAGGGGCTGGCCTCGGCCAAGGCGAAGGCGGTCTCCTTCGTCAGCTGTGCCATCGGACGGATGGACGGCGCCAAGTGAGCGGGGCGGTCGCGTCGGCGGTAGGCGCCGACCGGCCGCCGCCGCTCGCCGTCGATGCCGCCGCGGCGCGCGCCATGGAGGCGGTGGTCGCGGCGGTCTCCGAGGTGGTCGCGCTGCCCGCCTATCGTGAGGCGGCGCTCGCCTGGGCGCCCGCCGCGGCACGGCGTGATCCGGGGCCGGTTGGGGTGTTCCTCGGCTACGATTTCCACCTCACCGCCGACGGGCCGCGGCTGATCGAGATCAACACCAACGCCGGCGGGGCGTTGCTCCACGGTGTGGCACCACCGCTGGAGGCGGCGGTGGTCGCCATGTTCCAGGAGGAGTGGCGGCGCGCCGGGACCGGTCGCCCGCTGCGCACCGTCGCCATCGTCGATGACGAACCTTCCAATCAGTTCCTCTATCCCGAATTTCTGCGCTTCCAGGAGCTCTTCGCCCGTCACGGCCTGGAGGCGCTGATCGGCGCGCCGCAGGCGCTGCGCCTGGAGGGCGACCGGTTGTGGCTGGAGGGGCGACCGGTCGACCTGGTCTACAACCGCCTCACCGACTTCACCCTGGAAGAGCCGGCTCACGAGGCGTTGCAGCGGGCCTATCTCGATGGTGCCGCCGTCCTCACCCCGCACCCCCACGCCCACGCCCTCTACGCCGACAAGCGCAACCTCGCCCTGCTCGGGGAAGGCGAGCGGCTGACCGCCTGGGGCGTCGCGCCGCAGGCGGCGGCGCTGCTGGTGCGGGCGGTGCCGCCGACGCGGCCGGTGGCCGAGGCGGATGCCGATCGGCTGTGGCGTGAGCGCGATCGCTGGTTCTTCAAGCCGGCGCGCGGCTACGGCAGCAAGGGGGCCTACCGCGGCGGCAAGCTGACCCGGCGGGTGTGGGGGGAGATCCTCGCCGGCGATTACGTGGCCCAGCAGCGGGTGCCGCCGGCGCGGGTACCCGGTCCCTACGGCGAGCTCAAATTCGACCTGCGTCTCTACGTCTACGCCGGTCGCGTCCTCCATCGCCTCGCCCGCCTCTACCGTGGACAGACTACCAACCTGCGCACCCCCGGCGGCGGCTTTGCCGAGGTCGTCGAGGCGGGTGGCGTGAACGGGACGACCGTCGACTGCGGCATATCGCGGCATCGAGCTGTGTGATATCACGCACTTTTTTCGTCTCCTGATTTTCCGGCCAGAAAAATCAGTGGGATAGAGTTGGCCCGGAAGCTGCTCTCCAGCAGCGTCATATCCACCCTTGGGGAGTAGGGAACCGATGAGCCAGCCCACCCGCGATGCCGTCGCCGAATCGAATGAGTTGCCCTCGTTGCTGCTGGGCGCGGGGTTCACCCTCGCCTCGCTGATCCTGTTGCCCGCGCTGGCCCAGCGGGTGGGGATGGGGCCGGCGTTGACCGGCGCGCTGCGTGCCGCGTTGATGAAGGCGTCGAAGAAGGTCTGAGTGGCGGCGCCATCCCACTTTTTGCCGATTTCCCATCGTCCGATACTCCGAACGACGAATCCCGGGTAGGGTGTGCCGACGATAGGAGGGGCACCAGTCGGAACATGGTGCGCCTCGTACCTCGGCACACCCTACCCGTTCGTTCTCCTTCTCCGCGTATGCTCCGGGCAGCGCTCGCCACGCATGTGGAGGCTGTCGCACGAAGGCCCTTTCACCTAAACGATGCTCATCCCCGCGCTTCATACCGTGAGCGTGACGTAGCGCCCTCAAATATTTCCCCATGGTCCAATCGCGCAGTTTTTTTGCCCGCTCCCGCAAGGCCGACATCGCCCTCGGCCTGCTGCTGGGCGGGGTGCTGGCGGTTGCGGCGAGCGTGGTGCATGCCCGCTGGGCGCAGTCGCAGGCGGCTCCCGCGTTGGCCGAGAAGCGCGCCCTGGTGCGCGATCTCGGGCTGACCGACCTCTGCCTGTTCACCGAGGCGCGCTATACCCGCCATCCGTCGCAAGCGGATCTGGCGAGCGCCTTCCAGGATCACCCCCTCGCCCTCGACCACTTCCCCTCCGGTTCGCTGATCGGGCCGCCATCCACGTTGACCGTGTCCCACTGAGGCGCCCCTCCCGATGACTCGCTGGATCGAACGACAGAGGTCGCTGATCGACTACACCCTCGCCTCCCTCGGACGGCGCAAGGGGAAGAACCTCGGCCTGTTCGCGGTCTACACCCTGATCATCTTCCTGCTCGCCTCGGTGCTGCTGTTCAGCCACGCGATCCAGCGTGAGGCGGGGCTGCTGCTGGCCGACTCGCCGGAGGTGATCGTGCAGCGGGTGCTGGCCGGGCGCCACGCACCGATTCCGGAGTCCTACCTGGAGCAACTGCGCAAGATCCGCGGGGTGCGCGGTGCCGAGGGGCGGTTGTGGGGCTACTTCTACGACCCGGCGGCCTCGGCCAACTACACCTTCCTGGTGCCGCCGGCCGACCCGCCCGCCGCCGGCCGGGTGGTAATCGGCGAGGGGATCGCCCGTACCCGTGGCGCCGGGGTGGGGGACGTGCTCGCCTTCCGCGGCCACGACGGGCGGCTCCACTCCTTCACCATCGGCGGCCTGCTCTCCGCCCGCTCGGAGATCGTCAGCGCCGATCTGGTGCTGATCAACGAGGCCGACTACCGCGGCTTCTTCGGCGTCGAGCCCGGCCGCTATACCGACATCGCGCTGCATGTGGCCAACCCGCGCGAGGTGCGCAAGGTGGCGCAGAAGATCGCCACCCGGCTGCCCGACAGCCGGCCGATCCTGCGTTCCGAAATCCTGCGCACCTATCAGTCGGTGTTCGACTGGCGCGAGGGGATGGTGCTGGTGCTGCTGGTCGGCGCGCTGCTCGCCTTCGTCATCTTCGCCTGGGAGAAGGCCTCCGGGCTGTCGGCGGAGGAGCGGCGCGAGATCGGCATCCTCAAGGCGGTGGGCTGGGAGACCGGCGACGTGCTGCGGATGAAGCTGTGGGAGGGGGGGCTGATCTCGCTCGGCGCCTTCCTGCTTGGCTACCTGCTCGCCTACGGCCACGTCTTCCTCTTCTCCTCGGCGCTGTTCGCGCCGGTGCTGAAGGGGTGGGCGGTGCTCTATCCCAACTTTCAGCTCACCCCCTACGTCGACGGCCTGCAACTGGCGACGCTCTTCTTCTTCACCGTCTTCCCCTACACCGCCGCCACCCTGATCCCGATCTGGCGGGTGGCGGTCACCGACCCCGACACGGTGATGCGATAGTGTGCAGCCCCCCACTTAATGGCCCTTTCAGCGCCCCCCAGAGACGCCAGGACAAGGCGCGGCGCGTAGGCAATGACTGGTCCTTGGTAAGTGCCGCAACGCAGGCCTGGCGTCTCTGGGGGGCGCCCTCCGGGCGAGTCGCCAGGCGGCCATCCGCTGCGTTGCGGTCTCTTGAGGCAGGGTGGCTGCCCCGGCGAGCCCGCGCCTTGCGGCTGACCGCCTGGCGACTCGCTGAAAGGGCCATTAAGTGGGGGGCTGCACACTAGTGATCGAGCTGCACAACATCCGCAAGGCCTACAACCAGGGGCGCAGCAACGAGTTCTGGGCGGTGGACGGCATCGACCTGACCATCGAGGCGGGCCGGGCCACCGCGCTGACCGGCCCCAGCGGCTCGGGCAAGACCACCCTGCTCACTGTGGTCGGCGCGCTGGCGCGGCCCACCGAGGGGCGGGTGCGGCTGCAGGGGCGCGACGTCTCCGGCCTGCCCGAGCCGTTCCTCACCGAGATTCGCCGCCACACCTTCGGTTTCGTCTTCCAGCAGTTCAACCTGATCAAGGGGCTCAGCGTGCTGGAGAATGTGATGCTGCCGGCCTATCCGATCGGGCGGCCGCACCGCGAGCTGCGCGAGAGCGCCGAGGTGCTGCTGGAGCAACTGCGCCTCGGCCACCGCGCCGAGGCGCGGGTGGAGTGGCTCTCCGGCGGCGAGGCGCAGCGCGCCGCGATCGCCCGCGCGCTGATCAACGATCCGCCGGTGATCATCGCCGACGAGCCCACCGCGAATCTCGATACCCAGCTGTCGCGGGAGTTCCTGGCGATCGTCGAGGGGTTGCTCGAACGGGGCAAGACGCTGCTCCTCACCAGCCACGACCCGCTGGTCTACCAGTCCACGACGATGGACCGGGTGGTGGCGCTGCGCGACGGGCGTTTGATTTAGTGTTCCGTCGGTATCGATTGACCATGGGGCGTGGTCTCTACGTAGGATGGGCAAAGCGTAGCGTGCCCATCAAACATCACTGCCACAGTGAAGTTCACTGCTTTCGTTTGATGGGCACGTCGCTACACTCCTTTGCCCATCCTACGGTCGCATGGAGCGGGCGTTCGGCAGGGGGGAAAGTAAAAGTTTACGGCCAGATTTTTCAGTTGGGCAGAGTATTTCGGCTTGGTCCATTCGATGATTTCCGGAGTGGTTGGTTATCAAGGGGGACGTCGCCGTGATCTTCCAACCGGCGATCATGGCCCTGCTGCTTGCCGACGGGGTGGGGCTGGTGTTCCTCATCCTCGCCGCGCTGTTCGCGGTGAGTGTGCTGCGTCACTGGGACCTGGCCAGCGGCAGCGCCCGTCAGCTCGACCTGGAGCGGCGCAGCTATCTGGTCTCCACCCTGCTCAGCTTCGTCTTCCTCACCCAGTTGCTGTCGCTGCTGCTGTTCATCTTCAACGCCGACAAGATGGCCGATCTGTTCGTCGGCGCGATGTGCGCGGTGGGCTCGCTCAACGTCGACCCGTGGGGCTTCCCGGCGCTGGAGGCGCGGGTCGCGCTGTTCTTCCTCGCCGCGGTGTGGCTGGTGATGAACCACCTCGACGGCAAGGCCTACGACTACCCGCTGGTCAAGGCGAAGTACGCCCTGGTGCTGCTGATCCTGCCGCTGGCGCTGGCCGCGGCGGGGCTGCAACTGGCCTACTTCCTCGGCCTGCGCGCGGATGTCATCACCTCCTGCTGCGGCAGCCTGTTCGGCGGCGGCGCGGCCACCGTCTCCGCCGAGATGGCGGGCTTCGCGCCGCGGCCGACGATGATCCTCTTCTACGGGGTGATGGCGGCGACCCTGGCGAGCGGCGCCTACCACGCCTGGCGCGGCCGCGGCGCGGCGCTGTTCGGCTTGCTGAGCGCGGTGGCCTTCGTCACCTCGGTGGTGGCGATGATCACCTTCATCTCGCTCTACATCTACGAGCACCCCCACCACCACTGCCCCTTCTGCGTGCTCAAGGGGGAGTACCACTACCTCGGCTACGCCCTCTACGTGCCACTCTTCGCGGCCACCGCCTTGGGTGTCGGCGTCGGCGTCACCGCGCCGCTGGCCCGCGGCGAGAGCATGCGACCGATCCTCGCCGGCAGCGGCCGTCGTCTCGGCCTGATCGCAACGCTGCTGTTTTTGTTGTTCACCGGGCTGGTATCCTTCGTCATCCTCGACTCCAACCTGATCCTCCTCGGTGACTGATGCCCAATTCCTTTAAGACTGCCACGGAGGCACGGAGTACACGGAGGGCTTTGCGGATCAGGAGAGGTCTCTCCTCTTCTCCGTGTTCTCCGTGCCTCCGTGGCGGAATTTTGTTGCTCGCCCTGGCCTTGCTTGCCGGCTGCGGCGGCGAGCAGCGGCCGCGCCTGCAGCACGGCGATCCGGCGCCGCCGTTCCAGACCGAGAATCTGGCGGGAGAGAAGATCGGCCTGCCGGCCACCGGCGAGGTGGTGGCGATCCGCTTCTGGGCCGACTGGTGTCCCTACTGCAAGAAGGAGATGGGCGACATCGAGCCGGTCTACCGCGAGCTGAAGGGGCGCGGCCTGCGGGTGTGGGCGGTCAACGTCGGCCAGGACCGGGAGACCGCCAAGGCGTTCGTCGACAAGCTGGGGGTCAGCTACCAGACGCTGCTCGATGCCGACTCGTCGATCGCCCGCGCCTACGGGGTGATCGGCCTGCCCACCACCTACTTCATCGACCGCCAGGGCAAGGTCGCCTCGAAAATCCTCGGCGAGGCGGACGCCGCCACCTTCCGGCATGCGGTCGAGCCGCTGCTGTGAGCGATCTGCCTTGCGACCTGTGCGCCCTGCCGGTGGAGCACGACGTTTTTCCCGTGCGCACCGCGGAGGGGACCCTGCACTTCTGTTGCGACGGCTGTCGCGGCATCTACCGGATGCTCCACCAGCCGCAGGAGCTGCCCGACGATGGGATCGCTCCCGCGGCCGAGCGCAACGATGGTGAATAGCAACGACTCGCCTCTCTGATCGAACCGCAGATTAACGCAGATTTTCGCAGATGAACGCTCGGCTCAATCTGCGGAAATCTGCGTTAATCTGCGGTTGAGTCTCTTGATTGGGGGCGGTTGCGATGAACGAACCGATGAACGCGGTGTGCGAGGAGATGCTCTCGTTGCATGCCAAGGCTTACGAAACCGTGAAGAGAGGAGCCGTCATGGCCGGTAGCAATTCCGTTATACGTCATCCCCTGTTGTGGTTCGTGGTCGGCGCCGCCGCCGGCTACTACGGCTACAAGTACCGCAAGGAGATCGCCGCCGCGGTCTCCAAGGGGTCGGATCTGGGGCGCGACTTCATGCTGCAGCAGCGTGAGAGCCTCGCCGACCTGCTGGAGGAGGCGCGCGAGGCCGAGGAGGGCGGCGAGGCGCCGGGCAATCCGGACGCGGCGAAATAGCCCATGACCGCCGACTCCCTGCTGGGTGAGGTGCTGCTCAGCCATCGCGCCCCCGGCCACCTGCGCTTCGAGCTGCCGGCGACGCTCTGCCGCGCGGAGATCGCCCACTACCTCGAACAGGGGCTGCACCAACTGGAGGGGGTGCGCCGGGTGGTGGTCTACACCGCCCAGCGCAAGCTCTCGGTGTTCTACCAGGAGACGGTGGTCGGGGTACACGGGGTGGTGCGCAAGCTGGCGCGGCTGATCGACCTGCTGGAGCAGCGCCGTCTCGCCGCCCCGCCGGCGCCACCGAAGCGCGGCCTGATCGCCCGCCTGCGCGAGGCACGCCCGCTCGCCCGTGTCCAGCAGCGCTACCATGACTGGCGCGAGCGGGCGCGCCAGGTGAGCGCGGTGGCCAAGATCCACTGGAAGTTCAATCCCGCCCTGCGCCTGCTCGGCGACGATCCGGAGAAGGCGGTCTTCGGCTTCATCAACGACGCGGTCACCTTCTACCTGATCAAGGTCCACTGGGACCTGATCGTCGGCAAGTGGCTGAAGCGGCCGATCAAGCACCGCTACGAGTGGCTCACCGCCTTCTACTTCGTCTTCCTGCTGGTGCGTTCGTGGAAGAAGCCGGGGCGTTGATGGCCGAGAGCGCCGGCTACCTGCCCAACCACTACCGGCTGGTCCACCGGCTGCGCCGGCGGGTGCGGCTGGTGGCGCCGGGGCTGCGCGGTGAGCGCGAGCGGATGGCGCTGCTGGAGATCCTGCTGCGCAAGCATCCGCAGTTGAGGCAGGTGCGCGGGGTGGTGGAGTTGGGCTCGGTGGTGGTCCACTTCGATCCCCACGGGCTACCGCTGGCGCGGTTGCTGCCGCTGCTCGACGCGGTGATCGGCAACCTGCTGGTGCGGCCCGGCGCCGCCGCAGCGCCGGCCACTGATCCGTCGCCGGCCGAGACGACGCCGCAGCGCTGCTCGGTGGCGGTGGAGGGGATGACCTGCGCCTCCTGCGCCGCGCTGATCGAGATGCGCCTCAACCGCGACCCGCGGGTCGCCGCGGCGCGGGTCAACTTCGCCGCCGGCACCGCCCAGGTGGAGGGGCGGCTCGATCGCGACGCGGTCTACCAAGTGGTCGAGAGCCTCGGCTATCAGGCCCGCCCGATGGATACCCTGGCCCAGCGCCGGCTGCTGGTGGCGCGCGAGCGTGAACGGCTGGAGGAGGCGCGGCGGCGGCTGGTCGGCGCCGGCCTGCTGGCCCTGCCGGTGATGGCCATCGGCATGGCGATGCCGACCTCCTTCCTCCTCAAGAGCGTCGAGTTCCTGCTCACCACCCCGATCGTCGCCTGGGCCGGCCGCCCCTTCTTCTCCAAGGCGTGGGCGCTGGCCAAGCAGCGCGAGGCGAACATGGACAGCCTGATCGCCCTGGGCGCCGGCGCCGCCTACGCCTACAGCGTCCCCGCCTGGCTGTTCAACCGTCACCACCTCTACTTCGAAGCGGCCGGCGGCATCATCACCTTCGTGCTGCTCGGCCGCTACCTGGAGGAGCGCGCCAAGGGGCAGGCGGGGGAGGCGATCCGCAAGCTGATCGACCTCCAGCCGCAGAGCGCCACGGTGTTGCGCGACGGCGTCGAGGTGGTCGTCCCGGCGGAAGAGCTGGCAGTGGGCGACCTGCTGCTGGTGCGCCCCGGCGAGCGCATCCCCACCGACGGCGAGGTGGTGGCCGGCCTCTCCACGGTGGATGAATCGATGGTCACCGGCGAGAGCCTGCCGGTGGTCAAGGAGCCGGGCCAGGCGGTGGTCGGTGGCTGCATCAACGGCAGCGGTACGCTGCGAGTGCGCGCCACCGCGGTGGGCGGCGACACCGTGCTCGCCGGCATCGTCCGTCTGGTCGACCAGGCGCAGGGGGCGAAGCTGCCGGTGCAGAAGCTCGCGGATCGCATCTCGGCGGTGTTCGTGCCGGCGGTGATGGGGGTCTCCGCGCTCACCGCCGCCGGCTGGCTGCTCGCCGGGGCGCCGCTCACCATGGCCGCCGCCAACGCCATCGCGGTGTTGCTGATCGCCTGCCCCTGCGCCCTGGGGCTGGCTACCCCCACCGCGATTATGGCCGGCACGGGCCAAGCGGCGCGGCGCGGCATCTTCATCCGCGGCGGCGACGCCCTGGAGGCGGCGGCGCGGCTCACCACCGTGGTCCTCGACAAAACCGGCACCCTCACCGAGGGGCGGCCGGTGGTCACCGACTGGCTCAACCGCTCGCCCCTCGACGATGGCGAACTGCTCGCCCTGGCCGCCGCCGCCGAGGGGGAGTCGGAGCACTATCTGGCACGGGCGCTGGTCGCCTACGCCCGCGAAAGGGGCGTGGAGCCCGCCGGCGCCGAGCATTTCCACGCCGAGCCGGGGCGGGGCGTTGCGGCACGGGTTTCCGGTCGCGATCTGCTGCTCGGTAACGCCGCTTGGCTGGCGGGGGAGGGGATCGCCCTCGATGAGTTGGAGGGGACGGCGGCGGAGCTGGCCGCCGCCGGCAAGACCCCGGTGTTCCTCGCCCTCGATGGCCGTGCCGCGGCGCTGGCGGCGATCGCCGACCGTCCCCGCGACGGTGCCCGCGAGGCGGTGGCGGCGCTCGCCGCGCTGGGCCTGGAGGTGGTGATGGTCACCGGCGATACCCGCGCCACCGCCGAGCACGTCGCCGCCGAACTGGGCATCGCGCGGGTGGTGGCCGAGGCGACTCCGGCGGAGAAGGTGGCGGTGCTGGAGGTGCTGGCCGCCGAGGGCGCGCGGGTCGGCATGGTCGGCGACGGCATCAACGACGCCCCGGCGCTGGCCACCGCCGCGGTCGGCTTCGCCATCGGCAGCGGCACCGACATCGCCATGGAGGCGGCCGACGTGACCCTGGTCGGCGGCGATCTGGCCCGCCTCGCCGAGGCGGTGGCGCTGAGCCGGCGGACCATGAGCATCATCCGCCAGAACCTCTTCTGGGCGCTGATCTACAACGGGGTCGCCATCCCGGTGGCGGTCTCCGGCCGCCTCAACCCGATGATCGCCTCCGCCGCCATGGCGATGAGTTCGGTCTCGGTGGTCACCAACTCCCTTCGCCTGCAACGCAGCGGTGGGGCACCATAAAACCGATCGGAACACATGAACCGCAGATTAGCGCAGATTGACGCAGATTTTTTCTGTCTTGATCTACGCCAATCTGCGTTAATCTGCAGTAAATAGCGCTTTATGCAACCGGAATACGACTACGCCGTCGCCTTCATGGCCGGCATCCTCGGCAGCGGCCACTGCGTCGGCATGTGCGGCAGTCTGGTCTCCGCCTTCTTCATCAAGATGGGCGACCGCGGCCGCGGCGTGCTCCCCTACGGCGCCTATCACGGCGGACGGATCACGGTCTACGTGTTGATCGGCATCGCCGCCGGACTGCTCGGTCTCGCCCTCACCTCCACCGGCTTCATCGGCAAGGCGCAGGGGGTCCTCAAGATCATCGCCGGACTGATCGTGATCCTCCTCGGCCTCGACATCCTCGGCGTCGGCCCCTGGCGGGTCCACTTCTCCTTCCTGCCGCTGGCCGCCCTGCGCCGGCGCTTCATCGCCGCCACCGAGCAGGGACCGGTGATCGGCGCCCTGGTCGCCGGAGTGGTCAACGGACTCATGCCCTGTTCGCTGACCCTCTCGGTGGCGGTCAAGGCGACCACCGCCGGCGGGCCGCTGCAGGGCGGGTTGCTGATGCTCGCCTTCGGCCTCGGCACGCTGCCCTCGATGCTCTTCGTCAGCGCGGTGTTCGGCAAGCTCGGCGCCAAGCTGCGCGGCCAGCTGCTGAAGATCGCCGCGGTCTTCGTCATCGCCCTCGGCATCAGCACGGTGATCGAGGGTGTGAACTACTTCCAGGTGATGCAGGGCTTGGCCAACTGGTAAGCAACGCATCCGAGGAATGTGCCGGAGTCCGCGTCTATGGACGTCGCTGATTTCCCACCTGTAGGAGCGGCCCCAAGGCCGCGATGGCGCCGCGTCCGTTCCCACCGAAAACCGAATCGGAGCGTCCCACTCCGTCCCGATCGCGGCCTAAGGGCCGCTCCTACCGGAACACCCGCGAGGTGTGTCATATGCCGCACCTGTTTGCGGCCGCCTTTTCGCAACCTATTGAACTGAATAATGTTTCAACTAAGGCTCGGAAATTGCTTACAGCTCGGGAACCCCGATCGGTCCACAGGAGAACCCCATGAAACGACGTGACCTGCTGAAAAGCGCCCTCGCCACCGGAACCATCGCCACGGTGGCCCTCCCCGCGGTCGCCACTGCCTCCGCCGGCGACGGCACCCCGATGCAATTCATACCCAAGGCGCCGAAGGACCCCCAGCCGCTGGAGAACGAGCTGGAGAAATACCCCAAGTGCCCCTACTGCGGCATGGACCGCACCAAGTGGAACCACAGCCGCCATCTGGTCCACTACGACGACGACCGGGTCGACGGCACCTGCTCGATCCACTGCCTGTCGATCAGCCTCAGCCTCAATATCGACCGCGGCCCCAAGGCGGTCTACGCCGCCGACTTCGGCTCCGCCGACAAGATCAAGCCGCTGGTGCCGGTGGACGAGGCCACCTACCTGATCGGCAGCAAACTGAAGGGCACCATGAGCATGCGCAGCAAGATGGCCTTCGCCGACGCCGAGGCCGCCAAGTCGGCGATGGCCGCCAAGGGCGGCGAACTGGGCGACTTCGACGCCGCCCTCACCGCCGCCTACCTCGACACCGCCAAGGACACCCTGATGATCCGCAAACGCCGCGCCGAGCGTCGCAGGAAGATGCAGGGCTGACGGACGGTGGGAAGCGTCGTAGGGTGGATAAGCGATAGCGCATCCACCAAGCGCCGGACAGGGCGATGCCCGCCCGGTCGCCGCTGCCCCCGTTGCGGTGGATGCGCTATCGCTTATCCACCCTACGGCTCGTCGCCGAGCGGGCTTGGTCGCAAATCAACGGGTAGGGTGTGCCGACGGCAGGAGGCGCACCGGTCGGAGCCCGGTGCGCCTCGCCCATCGGCACACCCTACCCACACCCGGTTTTCACAATGACTTTCCGCCAATGAAGCACCTGCTCTCCACCATCGCCTTGTGTCTCCTGCTCGCCCTCGGCACCGCCCACGGCGGCGAGGTCCAGGTCCCCGCGCCGGGCCCCAAGGACGTCTGCCCGGTATGCGGCATGTTCGTCGCCAAATATCCTAATTGGGTGGCCACGGTGCGCTACAAGGACGGCCACGCCCACCACTTCGACGGCGCCAAGGACCTCTTAAAATACCTCCACGACCTGCCGCGCTACGCCCCCGGCCACCAACAGGAGGACATCGCCGCCATCGCGGTGACTGACTACTACGGCCTCGCCCACATCGACGCCCACGACGCCCTCTTCGTCATCGGCTCCGACGTCTACGGCCCGATGGGCCACGAACTGGTGCCGCTGGCAACGCGAGAGGATGCCGAGGAGTTCATGGCCGACCACGCCGGCCGCCGCATCCTGCGCTTCGACGAGATTACCCCGGAGATCCTCCAGGACCTCGATCGCGGCGAATTCCACTGAACCGACACACCGCCAGGACCACCCCATGGGACAACGCAAACAGATCCTCCAGGCCAGCCGCACCGCCGCCAAGGCGGGCATGGCCGCCTCCATGGCGACCCTCGTCTACACCGGCTTCCGCGGCCGCAAGGCGATGGGCCTGCACACCTGGGCGGGGATGGCGCTACTCGGCTTCACCCTCTGGCACGTCTATCTCTACCAACCGAAGAGCAAGGCCGCCACCCGCCGCCACGCCCAACAGAAGCTCGTCAAGCCGAAAACCGGTGCGCCCGCCGTGCCGTCGCCGGAGAGTTGATTTTTCCGCCGATTCCGTTATCATTCCGCGCCTCCCATTTTCAATGGGCCGTTAGCTCAGCTGGTAGAGCATTCGGCTTTTAACCGACTGGTCGTAGGTTCGAGTCCTACACGGCCCACCATATTTTACGAACTAGATCAACGGGTTAGGGATTTCCTCTGACCCGTTTTTCTTTTCAGCATCACCAGTGCCGGATTTTTGCCGGATTTTGCCCGGCAGACCCGATTACTGGCTTCGATCAGCTCCTCCAGTTCCGCAGCCGAGTAATGGCTGGTGATGTCCCCGTTCTTGTCGGAAAGACCATCACGCCCCGGTTCGCTCCTGATGGTGTCCAGTGCCGCCATGACCCAAAACCGGGTAGGTGTGGTTTACGAAACTCTGTTCCCAGTCTTCCGCGTGCTTCTGGCTCTTCCAGCCCGCGCGGTGTGCCTTGAGTTAGCCTTCCACGCATTCGGTGAAGGTAATCGACTTTGCCGCCTCCAGCTTCGCCGCTATCCACTGTTGTTGCTTGGCTTCGATGGGGTCGATGCCTCCACTCGGAGCTTGCGGTACTCCCGCGCCGCTTCCCGCGCTTGGGCAAGTGAGATGGCATGGGGCGGCTCCAGTCCGCGGCTACGCAGGCGACCCTCCACCCGGTAGCGAAAAATTCACGATTTGGAACCCCGTTGCGTGATTTGCGGGTGCAGCCCGCCGCCGTCGCCGTAGAGACCGCGTTTCGTCAGTCGGGAGACCTCTGGAGTGCCGCGAGTTTGCCCATGGTGAAAAGGGTTAAGGGGTAGGCGTGGGGTCGATCTGGTGATCTATGCTTTGACCTAGACTATGGGCGTGAAAACAGGCACACGCATTCGAACCCTGACGATCACCGTCAGGGTTCGAATGCGTGTAAAAATGCTGGATTTGCAGGGATTCGCGGTTGCCCGCGAAAGGGAATTTGGTGGAGCCGAGGGGGATCGAACCCCTGACCTTCGCATTGCGAACGCGACGCTCTCCCAGCTGAGCTACGGCCCCGGAATGGGCGCTTCACCGTCGGGTGAAGCGGCGCGCATTCTAGCACTGTTTCGTTGTCGTATGCTACCGATTTGAAATGGGCCTGGATGGTCCAGCAGTTCGGCAAAGCTCGAGCAGCAGAGCGTCGTAGGGTGGATAAGCGATGGCGCATCCGCCGAAATGGAGGTGGTGGCTGACGGTGGGTATCGCCCCGCGCGTTCGGAGCTCGGTGGATGCGCTGTCGCTTATCCACCCTACGAAAAATCAAAGGCCCGAGGTGGTGGGGAGGGTCGTGCCCCTCTTTTTTGGCGGCCTCTGACTGCTCAGGCCTTGCCGATGGTGCGCGAGGTGATGCCGCTGCTCCCGCTCCCGTAGCCGGTGCGCCCCTTGGCGCTATAGAGCTCGCTGGCCGGCTCTTTCCCGCGCAACAGGTTGAATGCCGCTTCGGCGTGCCGTCGGCTTCCCTCGACGATGCGTGCATTGATTGCGTTCTGTTTCTGGATCTGGGCGGCGTTGTCGAGCAGTCGGTCCCAGGCTTGGCGGGGTCGTGGGTCGTTGGCGGCGGTGATGATGCGCTCCATGCCCTCCCGATCCGGGGAGAGGCCGGCGGCGCCGAGGAGCTGCTGGCGTTGGGTTTCGAGTGTTTCGACGGATTGATAGAGCTGGAGGATGGTGTTGGCGGTGTGTTGGATCGCCTCCGCATCGCGGCCGGCGAAGACCCGCTCGCCCTCTTTCAGGGCCTCCAGCAGGCGGCCGCTCTCCTCCAGTTCGCGGGCGAGGAGAGGGGCAAGGGCTGGCGGCAGGGCCTCGAGGTTCATGCGGCGCGTGGTCTCGATCAGGCCATGTTGCGCTCGAAGGACATCATCTTTTCGGCGATCCGCTCCGGCTTCACCTCGTAGGTGCCGTTGTCGAGGGAACGCTTGATCGAATCGACCCGTTCTGTGTCGACCACGGGGAGGCTCTCCACTTCGTTGGCGAATTTGTGCAACTTGGCCGCGGTATCGGTCAGACTCACCGTTTCGCTGCCGGCAGAGCGGTTGGTTTCCAGGTCGCTCTTGGGTTTGTCGGTCCGCTGAGCCGCGACACGCGCACCTTCCGGCGTGCCCACCGCTTGGGGCTGCGTTTGCTGCAACGTGTTGATTTCGAAAGGCATGGCGGTATGCTCCTTCAGCTTTCTCAGTCTTTACTAGCGGCGTTGCCGTTGGATTCTTTAGAAACTTTTTTCGACTGCTGCGAATAAAGATTCCGTGCTCCGTGGAGGGTGTGTCGGCAGGCGCCGCTAATTGTTGACCTCGACCAGCCCCGGGGCGAGTATAACTCCTTCGACTATGCGTTTGGAGCTGGTGTTGCGGACCCGGATGTGTTGGCCGCGCGTGCCGTCCTGCATGGCGGTGCCGGAGGCGCGGATCTGCAGGCCGCTGGCGTTGATGGAGAGGGTTACCCGTTCGCCCCGCTTGACCATCGGGGCATCCTTCATGCTCGACGGCGTGAGTACCGTACCGGCGTTGATCCGCCGGCTGGTCATCTTGCTCTCCAGTTCGGCCGCGTCGGTGAGGTAGCCGTAGGGGAGCCGCGAAAGATCCCGGCGCTCGAAGCTCGCGTCGGCGCCGGTAAGGTGGGTACCGCGCGGGAGGTTGCGGGCGGCGACCAGTACTTCGGCGAACACCGATATCTTGGCGGAGACGTAGAGCGACCAGGATTTGGGGGCGTTGCAGCTCACCCCGACCGAGGTGTTGCCGACCAGCTGTCCGCCAGCGGGGAGGAAGGCCTCCAGGGGCTCCTCGCAACGGGTCAGGCGCAGCCGCGGGTCGAGGGGTTCGACCAGGATGTCGGCATCCTCTCCGTGGTGGCCGGCCAGTTGGGTGGCCAGAAACTCCCGTGCGGCGGCCAGGATCTCCTCCTGGTCCTGGTAGGCGTCCTCGGCATAGGCCGCGAGCGGGGCCGCAAGGGTCACGAGCAGGGCGAAGAGGGCGCGGATGGTTCGTTTTGCGGGCATCGGTTTCCTCGGTGTTGCGCGTCGGGGTGGGGTGTCAACGGGTCGTCACCCGACGGGCGCATATTCGGCAGTTGAAGGGCTCGCTGCAAGAAGTCTGCCGGAGATTGGGCGTCGATATCTGCGGGCGATCTGGCGAGGTGCCGCGATAGGTACGTGAATTTCTTGAAAAACAAGGCGCTTATACATCTTACGTGTATACTGTGTTAAGTTGAACGGTCAAAAGATCAAGAGGGAAAACCAAATGGCCGGTGTTCTCGATAGCGTTGATCAACGCACCCAGCTGGCAGGCGCGAACCGTCTCGAACTGTTGATGTTCCGCCTGACCGGAAGCCAGCTCTTCGGCATTAACGTCTTCAAGGTGCAGGAGGTGATTCAGTGTCCGCCGCTGACCCACGTCCCGCAATCCAACCCGATGGTCAAAGGCATCGCCAACATGCGTGGCAAGACCATCCCGATCATGGACTTGAGCATGGCGATCGGTCGCATGCCGATCACCGATCTGAAGAACAGCTACATCATCGTCACCGAGTACAACCGTACCGTCCAGGGGTTCCTGGTGGGTTCGGTGGATCGCATCGTCAACATGCAGTGGAAGGATATCCTGCCGCCACCCAAGGGGGCGGGGGGAGATGCCTATCTCACCGCGGTGACCAACGTCGACAGCAAGCTGGTGGAGATCATCGACGTCGAGAAGGTGCTCGATCAGGTGATCCACATCAACACCGACGTCTCCCAGGAGATGCTTGACCACGAGGTACAGTCCGCCAAGGTGCGCCACGTGCTGGTGGCCGACGACTCCTCCGTGGCGCGCAGCCAGATCAAACGGGCGCTTGATCAGGTGGGACTCGAGGTGACCATGTGCAAGGATGGCAAGGAGGCGTTCGAACAGCTGAAGGCGTGGGAGAAGGAGGGGCCGGTCAACGAGAGGATCGGCATGGTGCTCTCCGATATCGAGATGCCCGAGATGGACGGCTATACGCTGACCGCCGAGATCCGCCGCGATGCGGCGCTGAAGGGGCTCTACGTGGTGCTGCACAGCTCGCTCAGCGGGGTCTTCAACAACGCCATGGTCGAGCGGGTCGGGGCGGATGTCTTCGTGCCCAAGTTCCACCCGGACGATCTGGTCAGGGCGGTGTTGAAATACTATGACGACCCGGAGATGGGGAGCGTGCCCCGCTAGTGCGGCGGAGTGCGCGACGCCCCTATCGATCGCCTTTCCGCCCCGTCGGGGCGGTGATTCAGGAATTACAGAGTTGAGCAACGTGGGGTTTACCCAGCAGGAGTACCAGGACTTCTGCCGCTTTCTTGAGGACGCTTGCGGCATCGTGCTTGGCGAGAATAAGCATTACTTGGTCTCGAGTCGCCTCAATCGGCTGATGGGGGAGCATCAGCTCTCCTCGCTCGGCGAGCTGGTCGATCGCCTCAAGCGGGATCGGGGTCCCGGTTTTCGCGAACGCATCATCGAGGCGATGACCACCAACGAGACCTTCTGGTTTCGCGACACCTTCCCCTTCGACATCCTGAAGAGCCGGGTAATCCCCGAGTTCGTCGAGCGGCGCACCCGCCAGCCGTTGCGGATCTGGTCCGCGGCCTGTTCGTCGGGTCAGGAGCCGTTCACCATCAGTATCTCGATCGCGGAATATCTGCGCGAGCACCCCGGAAAGCTGGCGGGGGAGGCGCAGATCGTCGCCACCGACATCTCCGACCGGATGCTCGAGGTGGGGCGGAATGCCCGCTATGACGAACTTTCGGTGGCTCGCGGTCTCTCCGCCGAGCGTAAAGCGGCCTATTTCACGCCCCACGGCAACGAATGGGAGGTGAAAGGGGAGATCCGCCGCCGCGTCGCCTTCCGCCATCTCAATCTGCTGCAGAGCTTCTCGTCGCTGGGCAAGTTCGACGTCATCTTCTGCCGCAACGTGCTGATCTACTTCTCCACCGATTCCAAGAAGGATATCCTGGCGCGCTTCGCCCAGCAGCTCAATCCGGGGGGCTACCTCTTCCTCGGCGCTTCGGAGTCCATGGCCAACTACTCCGATGCCTTCGACATGGTGCGTTGTCATCCCGGGGTGGTGTATCAGCTGAAGGGCTGAAGGGGCGGGGGGGCAAAGGTCGGGGGGCACGCATCTCCGGCCTTTTCCATTTGAGGGGCTCGTTCGGCGGGCCCTCTGGTCTTCCGGTTGCCACGCTCTGCGCCGCAACCGGAAGCCTTGGACGCACTACGTCCTGCTTTGGCCTCACGGTTTCGGTGCCGGCGCCGCTGCCGGCATGAAGAGCGAGGTTACCGCGCGGAGCGCGGTGACCAGGGTGGGATGCCCGCCCGTCGCGCCAATTTCCCGTCTTTCTGCGATCTCCATCCGGCCCCCCGGGCCGTATTCCCTCTTTCGCGTCCGGATTCCGCCACTCGGCGGCAATGAATTGCCGTCGGCGTCATTACGGTGTGGCCAGATTTTCAATTACTTTTTTGGAACAGCTGGTTACGGGTGTGTGGCATGCCGATTGCTTCCCAATGGCAGGAAGCAAATTCGAGGTGCGAGATGGCCATCAACATCGACAAACTGTTCGGCGTTTTCGACGACGCGATGGTGTTGCGAGCCCGTCGCGGAGAGATCCTGGCCTCCAATATGGCCAACGCCGACACCCCCGGTTACAAGGCGCGGGATTTCGATTTCCGGGCCGCCCTCGATCAGGCCAGCAGCGGTACGGGGCCGATGCGGCGCACCAATCCCCAGCATATCGACGGCAGCTATCACGGTTTGAGCACCACCCATGCCAACCACTTGGCGCTGGTGCGTCCCGATGTCTCCATCGGCCAGTTGGACTACCGCAATCCAAGTCAGCCCTCACTCGACGGCAACACCGTCGATACCGAGCAGGAGAAGGCGAGGTTCGCCGAAAATGCGCTCCAATACCGCGCGTCGATGAGTTTTCTCAGTGGCAAGATCAGCTCGATGAAAGAGCTGCTCAAGGAGAAGTAAGCCATGTCCTTGTTCAACGTCTTCGATATCGCGGGTTCCGGCATGAGTGCCCAGAGCCTGCGTCTGAACACTACCGCGAGCAACCTCTCCAACGCCGAGAGCGTCAGCTCCAGCGTGGATGAAACCTACCGCTCCCGCCAGCCCGTGTTTTCCGCCATGGTGCAGGACCACATGGACCCCCAGGGGGCCTCCTCCGGCGTCCAGGTGCTGGGCATCGTCGAGAGCCAGGCGCCGGTACGTGCACAGTACCAACCCGACCATCCGTTGGCCGACGAAAAGGGGTACGTTTACCTGCCCAACGTCAATGTGGTGGAGGAGATGGCCAACATGATCTCCGCCTCGCGCTCCTACCAGAACAACGTGGAGGTGCTATCCACCTCCAAGCGGCTGTTGCAGGAGACCTTGAGGCTGGGCGAGTAAACGAGTGGGAGAATGACCAATGATTGATACGCAAACCATCAATAAATTGGGGCTACGCGCCCAACAGCAATCCACCTCCAGCGGTGGTGATCAGCTTGGCCAAGAGGAGTTCCTTCACTTGCTGACTACCCAAATGCAAAATCAGGACCCCTTCTCTCCGATGGATAACGGGGAATTCATGGGGCAAATGGCCCAGTTCAGCAGTGTGAACAGTATCCAGGAAATGCAGAAATCGATGGAAACGCTGGTTAACAACCTTACCTCAAACGAGTCGCTACAGGCAGCTACGTTAGTCGGTAGCACAGTGCTCGCCGAGGGAAACGTGGGGTACTTGCCGGAAGAAGGGGAGATGGCTGCAGCAGTCGAGTTGGAGGGCAGTGTTCCGGGTCTTATGATAGGTATTTATGATGATACTGGTGAATTGGTGACCCACGTGGAACTCGGGAAACAATCCGCCGGGACGGTTCAGTTCACTTGGGATGGTACCGCCAATGATGGCAGCGTGGCACCTCCCGGCAATTATATTATTCAGGCGGAAAGTCACGGTCCGGGGGTAGAGCCTACCGCTGAAACGGTCTTGGTCTCTGGAGTGGTTTCCAGTGTCTCCCTCGGCGGTGATAAGGGGGCGGTTCTCAACCTCGATCAGATGGGATCGGTGAGCTTCTCCAGCGTTCGCGAGATCAGTTGATTCGCTACTCGGAATACATCAAGAGGATATAAGCCATGTCGTTCAATATTGCACTTAGCGGCCTTAACGTCGCATTGTCGGACCTCAGTGTTACCGGTAACAATATTGCCAACAGCTCCACTACCGGTTTCAAGGAGTCGCGTGCGGAGTTTGCTGATGTCTATGCGGTGGGCTATCAGGGTATTTCTGGCAACGCCATCGGAAACGGAGTGCGTTTGGCGGACGTGGCCCAGCAGCATTCCCAAGGGAACATCAACGCGACCAGCAACAGTCTGGATCTCGCGATCAACGGTCAAGGGTTCTTTGTTCTTAGTGATGGCGGCGAAGAGGTCTACACTCGTTCGGGTGCTTTTGGTGTCGATGGTGAAGGATATATCGTCAACTCCGGCTCTCAGCGGCTACAGGCGTTCCCTTATAACGAGGTTACCGGGACGTTCGATACCGCACAGCCTGGAGACATACAACTAGAGAGTGGATTGGGCAGTCCCGCGAATACCAATGATGTTTCCGTTGGCGTTAACTTGTTGGCGGCTCCCGATAGTGTTTTCGATCCGGCCGACGCGGCTACCGCTTTCGATCGGACTGATCCGACAACTTATCATTACTCTACTTCGGTGACCTTATACGATTCGGTCGGTTCCCCTCATATCGCCACCATGTACTATCGCAAGACGAATGACGTCGATGGGAATGGTGTCTCCACTAATACTTGGGAGAGCTATTTGTATATGCAAGATAGCAATGGCGATTGGCAGCAGGTTGAGGGAGAGAACGGTGCGAGTGCTGATACGATGACCTTCAGTTCCTCTGGTCAGCTCGAAACGATCAACGGCACGACGGTAAATACCTTTGATCGGACCGACCCGGCTGCTCGCGAGCCGACAATCAATTACGGTCAGTTCGAACCCGCCAACGGTGCGGAGCCGATGGGGGATGGTACCTCCACTAGCGATAATCGATTGGTTTTCAATTATGCCAAGACCACGCAGTACAACTCCGATTTCAGCGTTCAATCGATGGATCAAAACGGCTATACGGCGGGGCGTCTGTCAGGAATGGATGTGGATGGTGATGGTACAGTGTATGCCCGCTATAGCAACGGTCAATCGCAGATTCTCGGACGGGTTGCGTTGGCGAACTTCACTAATCCTCAGGGGTTGAATCAATTGGGAGACACAAGTTGGGCGGAGAGTTCCACCTCTGGTCAGGCGCTTAAAGGTGAAGCCGGAACCGGCAATTTTGGCTCTATTCAGTCGGGTGCACTGGAAGCATCCAACGTCGAACTCACCGAGCAGTTGGTGAAAATGATTACCGCGCAACGGAACTTCCAGGCCAATTCCCAAATGCTCTCCACCGAGGACCAAGTGACGCAGACCATGCTCAATCTACGGTAGTCCCGGATAGGGTAGGGGGGCGGCAAGGGTTTGCCGCCCCCGTTTGCCGTTCGGTGCGTCACCGGTTCTTTCCGGTCGCCGACGTTGCTGGTCATGACGTGCTTCCGGTTACGACGCTCTGTGGTATTGCTCCTGGTTACGACGCTCTGCGTCGCAACCGGCTACCTTGGATGCTCTGCGTCCATCAGGGGCAGGACGCGGAGCGTCCGAGGTCGCTGGTAGCGACGCAGAGCGTCGCTACCAGCGCGCGGGAAAAGGCTTGACGCCCGAAAAGCTCCCATCATCCGCTCACCGCTCACCGCTCACCGCTCACCGCCAAAATCCCGACGAAAAAATTTGGCACGGTTCCTGTATCTCTCTGATCAAGCCATTTCCGGGCACCAGCGAGAGGAGTGCCGACCATGGATCGCATGCTTTACGTCGCCATGAGCGGGGCGAGCCAGACAATGCTCGCTCAGGCGGCCAATACCAACAATCTGGCCAACGCCTCGACCACCGGTTTCCGCGCGGATTTCGAGCAGTTTCGCTCGATGCCGGTGTTCGGCGAGGGCTACGGCTCCCGCGTCTACGCCATGAGCGAGCGGCCGCGTACCGACCTTACCGGTGGTCCCTTGCAGACCACCGGGCGCCAGCTCGACATGGCGATCAACGGTGATACCGGCTGGTTCGCGGTGCAGACCCCCGAGGGGGGGGAGGCGTATACCCGCCGCGGCGACCTGCGGGTCACCTCCAGCGGCCAACTGGTCACCGGCGACGGCTATCCGTTGCTCGGCGACGACGGCCCGCTGGTGCTACCCCCCTTCGACAAGCTCGACATCGGCGACGACGGCACCGTCACCATCCAGCCCCTGGGCCAGGGCCCGGAGAATCTGGCGATCGTCGGCCGGGTGAAGCTGGTCTCGCCGGACATGCAGCAGTTGGACAAGGGGCTGGACGGCCTGATGCATCTGCCTGAAGGACAGGTGGCGCAGCCCGACGCCTCGATCCGACTGATCTCCGGCGCGGTGGAGGGGAGCAACGTCAATGCCGTCGAGGCGATGGTCAACATGCTGGAACTGGCCCGCCACTACGAGATGCAGGTGAAGATGATGAAGACCGCCGACGAGACCGAGCAGGCCTCGGAAAAGCTGTTGCAGTAGGGTCTTCGGAACATAACGAGCGCAGGGGCCGAG
Source organism: Endothiovibrio diazotrophicus (assembly GCF_054657215.1). Lineage (NCBI taxonomy): Bacteria > Pseudomonadati > Pseudomonadota > Gammaproteobacteria > Chromatiales > Thioalkalispiraceae > Endothiovibrio > Endothiovibrio diazotrophicus. The sequence continues at coordinate 7,463 of NZ_BAAHXB010000068.1, read as the reverse complement.
GGCGGCCCCGGAGGTTAAGCATATGAACAGAGCCTTGTGGATCGCCAAGACCGCCGTCGACGCGCAGCAGACCCGCATGTCGGTGGTCTCCAACAACCTGGCGAACGTCTCCACCACCGGTTTCAAGAAGGACCGGGCGGTGTTCGCCGATTTGATCTACCAGAACGTCCGGCAGGTGGGGTCGCAGTCGAGCGAAAGCTCCCAGCTCCCCTCTGGCCTGCGGCTCGGTACCGGTGTGCGCGTGGTGGCCACCGAGAAGATGCATACCCAGGGCAACCCGATCAGCACCGAAAACGCCTACGACATGGCGATCGAGGGGCGCGGTTTCCTGCAGATCCTGATGCCCGACGGTACCGTCGCCTACACCCGAGACGGCTCGTTCAACGTTTCCGCCGACGGCCAACTGGTCACCTCCGACGGTTACCCGCTCGAGCCCAGCATCACTGTCCCCGACAACATGACGCCGGGCAGCTTCGCGGTGGGCCGCGACGGCATGGTCACCGCTATGGTCGACAACGCGCAGCAGACCCTGGGCAACATCCAGTTGGCGGATTTCACCAACCCGCAGGGGTTGCAGGCGATCGGGCAGAATCTTTTCCTGGAGTCCCCCGCCAGCGGCACCCCGCAGACCGTCACCCCCGGCCTGCAAGGGGCCGGCATGCTGGTGCAGGGCTCCCTGGAGGCCTCCAACGTCAACGTGGTGGAGGAGATGGTCAACATGATCGAGACCCAGCGGGCCTACGAGATGGGCTCCAAGGCGATCTCCACCGCCGACCAGATGCTCAGCTACGTCACCCAGCAGCTTTGATGAATTGAAGTAAGAGAGGACCCGTGTCATGAACGCCCATTTCACCCGAACCCTGCTTGTGCTCGCCGGCCTGGCGCTACTCAGCGGCTGCGTCAATCAGCCCCGCCACGACCCCACCTACGCCGCTACCCGGCCGACCACCACGGTACCGCCGGCGCCGAGCAACGGCTCGATCTATCAGGCAGGGCGCGACGTCGCCTGGTTCGAGGACCTCAAGGCGCGGCGGGTGGGCGACCTGCTGACCATCCTCCTGGAGGAGACCACCGCCGCCTCCAAGGAAGCGAAGACCACGATCAGCAAGAGCAACAGCAGCACCCTCACCAATCCGACCATCCTCGGCCGCACCTTGGGCGGCGCGCAGGGGATCGGTTCCAGCCTGAACACGGCTCACGACTTCTCGGGTGACGGCAAGAGCGACCAGAAAAACAGCCTCAACGGCACCATCAGCGTCACCGTTTCCGAGGTCCTGGGCAACGGCAATCTGGTGGTGCGTGGCGAGAAGGTGTTGACGTTGAACCGCGGCGACGAACACGTGCGCATCTACGGCATCGTCCGCCCCACCGACATCAGCTCCAGCAACACCGTCTCCTCCAGCAAGGTGGCGGACGCCGAGATCATCTACAGTGGTCAGGGCGAAGTGGCCGACTCCAACGTCCTGCCCTGGCTCGCCCGCTTCTTCGTCAGCGCGATCATGCCCTTCTGACGACGGCGCGAAGTCCTATCCGCAACCTTTACGGCCACCTTCGGGTGGCCTTTTTCAAGGATTTTTCAGCGGCAGTTTCGTTCAGCACGGCGCCCGCGGGGCGCCCTATAGGGCGCCCCGCGGGCGCCATGTCAAACGGAAGCACCGAAGGTCCAGGAAAACGGTGTCCTTTCAGATTGCCCTTCACCCTCAATTCCTTCCTCCGCGTCTCTGCGCCTTTGCGTCCTCCGCGTTTCTCCTCCCGCCGCTGAACAGGACGGCTGATTGGCACGGCACGTGCTTCTCCATGGTCGAGGTGTCAAAAAACGAACTCGCCACGGAGCATGACCATGAACGCCACACGAATCCGCACCGCTCTCATCGCCACCCTCGCCGCCCTGGCGGTGGTGGCCGCCGGCTCGCCGGCCCGGGCCGAGCGGGTCAAGGATCTCGCCACCCTCGCCGGCGTGCGCAGCAACCAACTGGTCGGCTACGGCCTGGTGGTCGGGCTCGACGGCACCGGCGACAGTCAGGCCCCGTTTGCCAAGCAGAGCATGACCAACATGCTCACCCAATTGGGGGTGACCATCCCCGCCGGCACCAACTTCCAGTTGAAGAACGTCGCCGCGGTGTCGGTCTCCGCCCAACTGCCGCCCTTCGTCAAGTTGGGCCAGACCATCGACATCACCGTCTCCTCCATCGGCGACTCCAAGAGCCTGCGCGGCGGGGCGTTGCTGATGACCCCGCTGAAGGGCGCCGACGGCAAGGTCTACGCCGTCGCCCAGGGCAATCTGGTGGTGGGCGGTTTCGCCGCCTTCGGCAACGACGGCTCGAAGATCACCACCAATATCCCCAGTGTCGGCCGCATCCCCAACGGGGCCACCGTCGAACGCGAGGTGGAGAGCCCCTTCGCCCGCGGCGACAGCCTCACCCTCAATCTGCATACCGCGGACTTCACCACCGCCAAGCGGCTGTCGGATGCGATCAACCGTACCATCGGCGCCGGCTCCGCCCGCGCCCTGGACGGCGCCTCGGTGAAGGTCAGCGCGCCGCGCGATCCTTCCCAGCGGGTCTCCTTCATCTCGCTGCTGGAAAACCTGGAGGTCGATCCGGGCGACGCGCCGGCCAAGGTGATCATCAACTCCCGCACCGGTACCGTGGTGATCGGCTCCCACGTGCGGGTCGCCCCGGCGGCGGTCTCCCACGGCAGCCTGACCGTCACCATCAGCGAGGACCAGAAGGTCTCCCAGCCCGCCCCGTTGGCCGCCGGCACGACCGCGGTGGCGCCCCAGTCCAACATCAACGTGACCGAGGGGGAGGGGCGGATGTTCCTGTTCCAGCCCGGCATCACCCTCGATGAGATCGTCCGCGCGGTCAATCAGGTGGGGGCCGCTCCCTCCGACCTGGTGGCGATCCTCGAAGCGCTGAAGGAAGTGGGCGCCCTGCGCGCCGAGTTGGAAGTCATTTAGCACCGCGTCGACGGAGAGCCGTCATGAGCAGTCAAGTCGCCAATTCCGGTTTCTACGCCGACTTCCACGGGATGGCCTCACTGCGCGCCCGCGCCCAGCACGATCCCCAGGGGGTGCTGCGCGAGGTGGCCGGACAGTTCGAGGCGCTGTTCATGGAGCAGTTGCTGAAGAACATGCGCGCCGGCAGCCTGGGGGAGGGGCTGTTCGACAGCGACCAGACCCGCACCTACCAGGAGATGTGGGACAAGCAGCTGGCCAAGGACCTCTCCACCAAGGGCGGCGGGCTCGGCTTGGCCGATCTGCTGGTGCAGCAGCTCGGCGGTCAGCCCTCCGCCCCTCACTCGTCCAGCCAAAGACTGGCGGTCCGCCAGGCCCTGCAGGCCCGCGGCGACACCGCCGCCGCTACCACTACCGATGCCGCGGCCGGCGCCGCGCCGGCCGCGGGTGACGGCGACTGGAATCCGGAGAGCCCCGAGGCGTTCATCCGCGAGCTGTGGCCGCGGGCCCGCGGGGCCGCCGCCGAACTGGGGGTCGACCCCAAGGTGCTGGTGGCCCAGGCCGCCCTCGAGACCGGTTGGGGACAGGCGGTGAGCCGCCGCCCCGACGGCAGCAGCAGCTTCAACCTGTTCAACATCAAGGCCGACGGCCGCTGGGGCGGCGATCGCGTCACCATTCCGACGCTGGAGTACCGCGACGGCGTGGCGGTGCGCGAGCGGGCCGCCTTCCGCGCCTACGACTCCATCGAGCAGAGCTTCGACGACTACGTCGGTTTCCTCCGCGGCAACCCCCGCTACGCCGATGCCCTGGCCCACGCCGACGATCCCCGGGCCTTCATCCAGGGGCTGCAGGACGCCGGCTATGCCACCGACCCGAATTACGCCAAGAAAATTGGCTCGATCATTGCTCGTGAAGAGATGCAGCAAACCGTTGCCGCCCTCCACCTCGGCGACACCGCGCCGATAACCTGATAGACGAGGAGCACTCCGATGTCCGCCCAATTTGGTACGCTTGGTTGCGTCGCGGTTCCTCTGCCGAGAGGGGAGGACTGAGCCATGGCCGCCACCAGCGATCTGTTCAGCATCGGTACCGGCGCCCTGGTGAGTTACCAGCGGGTGCTGGCCACCACCAGCCACAACATCTCCAACGTCCAGAACCCGGACTACTCCCGTCAGCGGGTGGAACTGACGGCCAACACCCCGCAGCGCTCCGGCGCCGGCTTCATCGGCAGCGGCGTCACCACCTCGTCGGTCAATCGGCTCTACGACAATTTTTTGACGACCACGGTGCGCGACCACACCACCGAGGAGTCGCGGCTCGACACCTTCTACAGCTACGCCAGTCAGGTCGATGACCTGCTGGCCAACTCCGACGCCGGCCTGACGCCGGCCATCGAGAGCTTCTTCAACGCCGTCCACGACGTCGCCAACGACCCCACCTCCAGCTCCACCCGCTCGGTGATGCTGGCCGAGGGCGAGTCGCTCGCCGACCGTTTCAGCTACATGGGCAGTCGCATCGACGAGCTGACCCGTCACGTCGGCAGCGAGATCGTGCAGACGGTGAGCGAGATCAACGCGCTGGCCCAGACCGTCTCCCAGCTCAACGCCGAGATTGTCTACCAGACCGGCGCCTCCGGCGGCAACACCCCCAACGATCTGCTCGACCAGCGTGACGCCGCCCTGGCCGCCCTGGCCGAGCGGATCAACGTCGAGACGGTGGATCTCGCCGACGGCTCGGTCAACGTCTTCATCGGCAACGGCCAGAACCTGGTGGTGGGCAGCAGCGTGCTCCAACTGCAGGACAGCGGCAACGTCTACGACCAGTCCCTCCACGAGATCACCTACAACGGCGGCAACGTCCCGATCACCCAGTTCATGACCGGCGGGACCCTCGGCGGGCTGCTGGAGGTGCGCGACAACGTGCTCCTCAACGCCCGCAACGAACTGGGCCGGATCGCCCTCTCGGTGGGGGAGACCTTCAACCAGCAGTGCCGCCAGGGCATGGATCTCAACGGTTCCATGGGCCAGGACTTCTTCTACCCGATGGCCACCTCCACCGCCTACACCGCCGGTGCCCAGGTGCTCCCCGACCAGACCTTCAATGCCAACTCCACCGACGTCACCGGAGCGCTCAGCTTCACCAACATCGGCAACCTCACCGCCAGCAACTACGAGCTCGCCTACGATGGCACCAACTACACCCTGACCCGGCTCTCCGACAACGCCACCGTCGGCACCGTCGCCGGCGGCGCCCTGCCGCAGACCCTGAGCTTCGCCTCCGAGGGGTTCGACGTCGCTCTCAGCGGGACCAGCATCACTGCCGGCGACAGCTTCCTGATCCGCCCCACCTACAACGGGGCTCGGGATCTCACGGTACGCACCACCGATCCGGCAGAGATCGCCGCCGCGGCGCCTTTCCGCATCGACTCGGCCACCGACATCGACGCCGGCACCGGCACCACCGGCGTGCCGGTCAACACCGGCTCGGCGGAGCTCAGCGCGGGGACCATGTCCAACGCCACCGGCACCACCCTGTCGGCGGCGGCGGGCACCAACGCCCTGACCCTCACCTTCGACCCCAACGCAGGTGGTGCCGGCGTCCCCGGCTTCAACGTGACGCCGGCCGCCGCGATCACCAGCGCCAACCCGATTCTCTACGATGCGGCCACCGACAACGGCAACAGCTACACCGTCAACGTCGCCGGCTTCGGTGACGTCACCTTCAACATCGCCGGCGCCCCCAACAGCGGGGACGCCTTCGTCATCCGCGACAACGCCTTCGACAACACCGGTGCCACCATCCCGGGGGGCGTTGGCGATGCGCGTAACGCGACGCTGCTCGCCGCGTTGCAGACCGCCAACACCATGAGTGGGGTCGGCGGCTCCACCGATTACCAGGGCGCCTACGGCAGCCTGGTGGCGGACGTCGGCATCCAGACCGCACAGGCGGAGGTGAACCTGACCGCCCGCCAGCAGTTGCTGGAGCAGGCGAAGAGCGAGAAGGAGCAGGTCTCCGGCGTCAACCTGGATGAGGAGGCGGCCAACCTGATCAAGTTTCAGCAGGCCTATCAGGCGGCGGCCCAAGTGCTCAATGTCGGGCGCGACGTCTTCCAGACCCTGCTGGCCGCCACCGGGAGGTAAAAGTGCTCCGTTCCAGTCATTTCTTGCGCTTCAGAGCCCCGCTCGCAGCCCAAGGCAAGGCGCGGCTCGAAGCGAATGACGGGTCCTTCGCGAGGGCCGCAACGCCGGCTTGGGTTGCGAGCGGGGCTCCCTTCGGGCGCGCCTGGACGGGGCTGCGCCGTCGTTGCACTCACTTGAATTGGCCTGCCAGTCCTGCGTTCGCGCGCCTAGTCGCAGCCCCGTCCAGACGCGCTGAAACGCAAGAAATGACTGGAACGGAGCACTGAGATGCGTATCTCCACCCTCAATGTAGAGAGAGCCGGGATCAACTCGATCCTCGACCAGCAGTCGAAGCTCAGCTACACCCAGCAGCAGGTCTCCTCCGGCAAGCGGATCGTCACCCCCTCCGACGACCCGGCTGACGCCACCCGCGTGCTCGACCTGAAGAAGACCCAGGCGCGTACCGAGCAGTACCAGGACAACATCACCCTGGCGGAGAACCGGCTGTCGCGGGAGGATGCGACGCTCACCGGCATCACCGACGCGCTGCAACGGATCCGCGAGCTGGCGATCCAGGGTCTCAACGACACCCAGGGTTCGACCAACCGCGTCTCCATTGCCAGTGAGATCCGCAGCCGGCTCGACGAACTGCTCGGACTGGCCAACAGCCAGGACGGCAACGGCGAATACCTCTTTGCCGGCTACCAGACCGGTACCAAGCCGTTCAACGGCGACCCCTTCCTCGCCACCGGCGCCACCTTCACCTACGTCGGCGACGAGGGGCAGCGCCAGTCGCAGATCAGCGCCACCCGCCAGCTCGCCACCAACGATCCCGGCAGCGACGTCTTCATGGGGGTACCCGATGACACCGGGGCGGCCAGCGACATCTTCACCCTGATCTACGACTTCTCCGTCAACATGGAGGCGAACAACCCCAACGCGACGGTGCTCAACCACATCGATTCGGCGCTGGACAACGTCACCACCACCCAGGCCAAGGTGGGGTCGAGGCTCAACGTCATCGACAGCCAGAAGAGCATCAACGAAGACCACATCCTCACCACCAAGGCGGCCATCTCCGATCTGGAGGATCTCGACTACGCCGAGGCGGTGAGTCGCATGAACCTCCAGCTCACCGGCCTGCAAGCGGCACAGCAGGCCTACAGCAAGGTGCAGGGACTCTCCCTCTTCAACTACCTATAAGGATTTTTCCGCCCAACGAGACGCCCCTCGCGCGCATGCGCGAGGGGCGTCTCGTTGGGCGGAAAAATCCTTATTTGGTTTGTTTGGAATGCTGGGGCGGTGGGTGCGCTCCTTGAGACGGTCGGTTTTCTGCGGGAGTAGTAGGGTGGATAAGCGGCAGCGCATCCGCCACAACGGGGCTAGCG